>CAZBEL010000006.1:0-19203 GCA_964490885.1 uncultured bacterium | reverse complement strand
AAGATCATCAGGCCAGTTAAGGGTACGGCTAGATCGGCCATGGGAACTCCTGCTGACTTGGCATATGGCACCATATCCGTCCTTTTCAGTAAGTGATTCATGCCCGACATCAAGAAAAAAGAACTAAATAGGATTCGTCCAATGAGGGGAATGTAGTCCATAGTGACTCCTTTAATTACTTGGTTTCTAGATTATTGTTTTGGTTGTTTTCTTTTTGGGCTACTCCGCGGCCCAATTTGCGACATAGAGTTGCCAGTGTATTCTGCTCCCCAGGGGTAAGGTTGCTTAGCAAGGAGACTAGAAGCTTGAGGTGGTGTTGGAAGACCTCCTCAATGACCCGGCTTCCTTCGTTGGTTAGGTGGATACGATGGTAACGGCGATCCTGAGGATGTATCCGGCGCTGGACCAGGCCTTGCCTTTCCAGGTTGTCTATAACCATGGTTATGTTGCCCCCTGTACGTAGGAGCTTAGCACCAATTTCTTTCTGGCAAAGGGGCCCTAGGTGGTAAAGCATTTCTAACACTCCGAATTGAGGTAGTGTCAATGATCGGTGGGCAATGTGCTCCCGGAGGCGAGCCCCCACCGATTCCGTCGCTCGGTTCAATTTGACCCAAACGCCCAGAACCCGCCGTTCCTCAGGTGTGTAACTAGCTAATGGAGAGCTTTTTACCATTAGGATAATTTAAGGTTAAATAGATTAACATTAAACTATTATTTTATACGAATACTTTTGTGTGTTACTTACCCATAGCGCTTGGTTGCTTATATGTATCGACTTATCAGGCGAATAAGTCTCTTGACTCTCGGCGTATACGGGGGACTAAGCAGTTTCAATGGACTTAAGTGGATATTTTTCACAATAGCTCTCTCGTGCGAGAAAGTTCGAAAGCCGTAGAATCCGTGAGCTTGACCGATGCCGCTGTTATTGACTCCTCCGAACGGAAGGTTCATTTGTAAGAAATGAAGGAGCACGTCATTAATTACGGTACCTCCCGCAGAGGTACTTTGAAGGATCGTATCAATATTTCTTTTGTTCTTGCTAAAAATGTAAAGAGCCAGCGGCTTTGGCTTAGTGTTTATCAGTTCCAATGCCTCCTCCAGCGTTTGGTAGGAAATAACTGGTAGTAACGGGCCGAAGATTTCTTCCTGCATGATAGATGTTTCGGGATCAACATTTGTTATTAGCGTTGGGGGTAAGTAGCATTCAGCATCATCATCAAGACCCCCGATCTCGATCCGCGCGCCACGGTCTTTTGCCTCCTGGAGAAGCCTCTGTAGGTGTTGGTATTGGCGCGCGTTTACGATCCGGGCATAGTCCGGGCAGGACCTTTGCTCCATTTCATCCTCACCAAAGAACTGCTGAATTTTTTCTTTTATGGCTTCTACTAATCGATCATGCTGAGAAATATGAACCAAAAGATAGTCTGGGGCAATGCAGGTTTGTCCGCAGGTGAGGTATTTGCCCCACGTGATTTTCGTTGCTGCATCTTCAATGTCGGCGGTTTCGTCGACAATGGTTGGCGATTTGCCCCCCAATTCCAGGGTGATGGAACTGAGGTGCCGGGCAGCCGCTGCCATAACTTTCTTCCCCGTCTCTGACCCTCCGGTGAAGTAAATATGGTCGAAAGGCTTTTTAAGTAGTTCGATCGCAACAGTCTTGTCCCCCTCAAAGACGGACACCTCGTTATCAGGGAATAGTTCGGTTACCATATTGGAGATAAGGCGGGAAGAGTGGGGCGTAAACTCAGAAGGTTTAAGGATGGCGCAATTACCCGCGGCCAAAGCCATGGTGAGTGGACCCAGGGTTAAGGTGAACGGATAATTCCAGGGTGAGATAATAAGGACAACTCCCCGGGGCTCATACTGGACCCAGGCCCGGGCGGTGAGTAAGGCTAGGGTGCGTGGGACTGGTTTTGGCTTCATCCAACGTTTTAGATGGCGAAGAGTGTGTTTGATCTCGGTGGCAGTAGACCAGATTTCAGTTAGGTCCACTTCCGGAGCTGGTTTAGAAAAGTCTTCCACGGCAGCGGCGTGTATTTCCGTCCGGTGATCGTAAAGCCATTCAAGCATACGCTTAAGCTTGGCACGCCGTTCTTCTACTCCCGTGCGTTTTACTTCCTGATGGTGAGCTTTCTGAGCGGTAAAAACACTGTCGATTCTTTCACGAAGGTTGGCTAAATCAGTATCAGAGAAGGAAGTTATCTCATTCATAATGTTGCTTTCTCAAATATGGATTCCCGTCTTGCGGTTCTGTTTTTGCCAATATCGGCGGTAAATGATTTTAGGCGAATGCCGGCCCGGAAGGCTACGCACTTTATTGATCCATTCTTCAGTTTTTTCTTGTGCGTTTTGAAGACAAGAGCGGCTGAAGGAATGTAGCTCAGATAACTTCAAACCTTCAGAACGGTTAATGAACTCCTTTTCTATTTGATCGCGCTTGTCGCGGTACAGTTGGAGTCGGTTCGGAAAATCCTGGAGTACCGATCGGTGCAACTGTTCGTGCCGCCACCAGAGCGAGTCAGGGTCGAATTGTGCGCCAGGTATGGGGCCCAAATCGGGGAACGTGTCACCGTTAATCCAGAAGGGTTTAAAGATTCCTGTGCACGGGGCTGAGGTTCCGGTGGCCCAGAAAGTGTTCTTAGTAGGAGTAAGATGTGCCACTAACGAGGCAGTACTCTGGCTAGCATGTCGCGAGAGAGGGTTTGCGGCATGGGCGCAGATACGGTTCATGAGAAAATGTCCATCTGGTTGATAGGGTTCCTTTCCGTGGTCACGAAGAATAGCGAAGGCTTCAAAGACATTAAATTTACCTTTTTGGTCCATGAGTCGATCCAGTGAGTGTCCCCGGCGAGTGTGACAGGCTGAAAAGGTAGTGTAGAACCAGTCCGAGTAACACCGGGCGAAATTGAAGGTTTCCCCAGCTTTCAACCACCCCATTCGTTTGGCGGTGGGAATGAGTTCTGGATGATGAAGGTCAAATTCTTCTCCGATGGTGAGACCGTTGCTGATGGAATAAACTGTGGTCACTTTTTTTGCAACCCATACCGGTCCTGCTGTTTCCAGGACCCACGCCTCCTGGGGATCAGCAATGATATAACTATTGTGGTAGGTGAGGGATTTATCTTCGTAACCGCAGCGCCCTCCTTGGCCGTAGTTAGCCAGGAGTTCGGTAATGGTCTCTAACGCTGTTACGGCCGTTTTGGACCTTTCCAACGCCAGTCGGAGTAGATCCATGCCTGTAAGGCGTCCTCCCTTTTCCCGGTGGATACGGGTGAAAACGGCCTCATTACCGATGACTACGCCGTGTTCGTTGGCTCCTATTTCCGCACCCCACATCCAAAAAGGGCGGCTGATTAAGATAGCATGTGTGTGGCTTACTTGTGGCAGGGTCAGGTAAGTACAGGTGACGGTGGAACCTTCAGGGTGATCCAGGGCCGGGTGGAATTCTAACGCCTGCGCCTCGTTGGGTTCCCGATCACTGTTCTTGCCGAAGATCACTGACCCATCCGCGGTAGCCGATGGTAATGCTACAAAGGTGTCACACATGGCTCAAGATTGTAACCTGGCCTGGATGTCCTTAATCTTCTCCACCGTGCGCCGGTAGCCCTCCTGGATGGACCGATCCGCTTGGTCGAAATCGAACATTTTCAGATCACCCAGCCGGGGTTGGATTAGAACATCTGGGGGGGTGATCGCCAGGTGTACGCGGCTGATTTGTTCCTGCATGATCCCTACGGAGGAGCCGATCACATCGATAATGTGCGGTCGTGTGTTGGTTTTGGAGAACCACTGGCGAATCTTGCGGCGAAGGCGCTGCTCTACTTGGCCGTACTCCTTGACCCAGCGAGCCACCACTTCCTTCCGTTCGGCCTCCACTCGGGCCGTTGCGGCTTCGAATTCTGCGTTGTGGGGTTGTTTGCGGTGGCGGGAAACCAGCCCGGTGTTCAAGTCCACGGCGATGACCACATCTGCCCCCATATTGCGTACCACCTGAACGGGGGTAGGCTCCACCAGTCCGCCGTCCACTAACCAACGGTCGTTGTAATGGTAAGGTGTCAATACACCGGGGACGGAGATGCTGGCCCGAATAGCCTCCACCAGGCTTCCTGAGTCTAAAAGTACCTGCTCCCCAGTGTCCAAGTCGGTAGCTACAATGGTCAACGGAATGTCCAGATCGTTGAAGGTCTCTGCCGAAGTGTGCATTCGGTACAATTCAGCCACCTTTTTCCCGTCCAAGAAACCCGATTTCGGAAAAACCACGTCTACGTAGGAAAGGACTTTACGCCAATCCATGCTCAGGGCGAATTGTTTCAGGCTTTCCAGGCCGCCCCCGGCATAGATGGCTCCTACATAGGCGCCAATACTGGAACCGGCAATGTAATGGACGGGGATGTGATGTTCCTCTAAGGCTTCCAATACCCCAATGTGGGCCCATCCTCGGGAAGAACCGCTTCCCAGGGCCAAACCAACTTTTTTCAACTGTTTTTCCACCGCATGTTTCCTCGTACGTACCGCTAATTTACACCGGGGATGTTACCCGGGGGAATTTGCTTCCTGAAAAAAGACTATTGGCTAGATTCCGGTCGTTTTAGATTATCCCGGCTCATGCAGGAAGGTTACGATTATATCGTTATTGGCTCGGGGTTCGGCGGTTCGGTGGCCGCCTTGCGCCTGGCGGAGAAAGGCTACCGCGTGGCCGTCCTGGAGCAGGGGCTACGCTACCACACGGAGGATTTTCCCCGCACCAACTGGAACCTACGCAAATTCCTCTGGCGGCCCTCCTTGGGGCTTTACGGCATTCAAGCCATGACTTTATTGAAAGATGTCTTTGTCCTGCACGGGGCCGGTGTGGGGGGCGGCAGTTTAGTTTATGCTAACAACCTTTTAGTTCCCCCTGAAGAAGTATTAAACGATCCTGCCTGGGGCCAGCCCAATATGGCCAGTGTATTAAGACCGTACTACGACCGTGCCCGAAAGATGTTGGGGGCTACCCCAAGTCCTGTGATCACACCTGCCGATGAACTTCTCCAGGAGTGTGCTCGGGACATTGGGCGGGGAGATACTTTTCACGTGAACGATGTGGGGGTCTTTTTCGGCGAAGAGGGAGTAACGGTTCCCGATCCTTATTTTAATGGTGCGGGTCCACCTCGGGCGGGATGTACCCGGTGTGGGGGTTGCATGGTGGGCTGTCGCTATAATGCCAAGAATACCCTGGACAAGAATTACCTCTATCTGGCGGAAAAACTGGGGGTAGAAATTATCCCTAACACAAGGGTTACGGATGTTAAACCGAGTGACGAGGGTGGGTATACCTTGCTTACAGAACGCGTTACCGGTTTTCTTCATCCTCAAAAAAGGTATCGTGCCAAAGGGGTCTTTTTCTGCGCCGGTGTCCTGGGAACAGTGAAGCTACTCTTAAAGTGCCAGCATAGTGGTTCCTTACCTGATCTTTCCCCTCAGTTAGGCAATGTGGTGCGCACCAACAGCGAAGCCTTGGTGGGGGCCAAAGCCGGAAGTAAGGATGTAGACTACTCCAAAGGGATTGCTATTACTTCGGGAGTGTACCCCGATGACAACACACATATTGAGACTGTTCGTTACGGCAAGGGACAGGACGCCATGTCCTTTCTGGCCACTTTGTTAGTGGGCGGTGGGAAACCCTGGCCCCGACCTCTACGCTTTTTGGGGACAGTTCTCCGACATCCCCTGCGTTTTTTAAAGTCACTTAATCCCTTCGGTTGGGCCGAGCGGACTATCATTCTACTGGTCATGCAGAAGGTGGATAACTACCTCCGCCTGGAATATAAACCCCGTTGGTGGCGTTTTGGGAAGCGTTCCTTGAATTCTTTCCGTCATACGGAGAGGAAGGTGCCGTCCTGCATTCCCGTGGCTAATGATTTCGCCCGGCGCCTGGCGGAGAAGACCGGCGGGGAAGCCTTCAGCGTTTTGCCGGAGGTTCTGTTTGACACCTCCACCACGGCCCACATCTTAGGAGGCTGCATCATGGGTGCGGACGCCAAACAGGGGGTCATCGATTTCAAGGGAAAAATTCACGGGTACGATAATCTTTATGTAGCCGACGGGTCGGTGATTCCCGTAAACCTGGCAGTAAACCCCAGTCTCACCATTACTGCACTGGCGGAATATATTTTGGAACAGGTACCACCGAAAGATGACCGGTAATTAAAGTTAAGTTTTCTAACTGGCATTGAGCCGCTAGGGAACAATCTAATGAAGCAAGTAACTACCGGTGCAAAGCATAAGGTTTAATTAGTGATACAACTTTTTAACCCATTCCGCTTCCGCGGGACTCAGAGCGTCTCCCAGAGTTGCCGCCGCTTCTACCTGTTGTACATTGCGTTGACCTAAAAGCACGCACCCCGTGGGAGCGTCCGCGAGGAGGGCGTCTATTAATCCGTGTAGGACCGGCTGAGGGTGGTCGGCGAAATGGGTTTCTAAAGTTTTCCGATTGACCTGCATTTTGGTGATGACTTCAGGATCACCGAACTCTTTCACATTGGCACGAAAATCTCCCTCGGGAAAGGTCGCAGGCTGGGTGTATTTACCCGTAAGCAATCCGTGTTTCAGAGGGGAGAAAAAAGCCACACCGCGGTTGTGAGTCTCGATCCAGCTCTTCAGTCCGCTGGATGTGTAGGTGTCATCCATAACATTGCGATAGGGCTGCACCACGTCCGGGTCAACCCTGTCGATGTAGCGCATGATCAAGTTCAGGTTCCAATCCGAGAGCCCAATAAAACGAATCTTGCCGGCTTCATGGAAACGCCGCATTTGTTCAACAGCGTCGGCGAAATATTCATCCTGCTCCCCAAAATGGCAATGGTGTAGATAATAGAGGTCAATAACGTCCGTGCGTAGGTTGCGCAGGGAGCGTTCCAAGTGATCCTCCATGAGTTGTGGGTGATAGTAGTGGTCGTAGGGACCTGAATCCCACCCCACTTTGGAGGCGAGAAAGATGTCTTCCCGAGGAACGGTTTCCCACATGCTGCCAATGATCGTTTCCGAGTGGCCGTCGCCGTAGACGTCGGCCGTGTCCCAATGGTTGATACCTAGTTCCCAAGCTCGGTGCAAAGCAGCTCGGGAATCGGCATCACGTTGATGTGCCCAGCCCACGGGGATAGTACCGGACTGGTTGGGACCGCCGTAAGACCAGGTACCCAGGCTCACAGCTGATACGCGAACGTTAGTTCTTCCAAGTAATATTTGCCGCATTGATATTGTATCCTTCCCTTGATGAAGTCGAGGAATATAGAGACAGGATCGCAGACAAGTGAAGCGGGAAATTGTCGTGATGAGCGCAAGTTAATTTTAGCCTACTCCCCTGTTGCTTCGTAAATCAGAGTTCTTTGTTTTACGTTCTGAATTCATTCTATCCCACCCACTTTGCTGCCGGAAATGCGATTTTATCTGCGTAAACTCAATCTTGATTTAAGGACTTTGTGTGTTCAAGATCATCGACATCGGACATCGGAACTATCCCCTGGACCAAGCCCTTTCAGTACTAGAAACTGAGGTTAGTGAAGCCCTGGCTAGTGGTCGTGTGCGGGCGATCAAAGTGATCCACGGCCATGGGACCGGACGTCTT
The DNA here is from genome assembly GCA_964490885.1 of uncultured bacterium. Taxonomy (GTDB): domain Bacteria; phylum Fidelibacterota; class Marinisomatia; order Marinisomatales; family TCS56; genus CAZBEL01. The sequence continues at coordinate 11,600 of CAZBEL010000006.1, read as the reverse complement.
CGCCAGGCTGTGCGAACGTGGTGCCAGGAGCAGCGCGGGCGTTTCCGGGCCGTCATACCAGGGGAAGAGTACGATCTACTCCATCGTGATAGTATGGATATGCGGGCCGCTTGTGGCCTACCAAAGGATTCCGATTTCGGACGACGCAACCGAGCCGTGACCTACATCTGGTTGTGGTAGTTAGGTAGATGGACATTCCCCTTTCCCGCCGATAGCATTAGATTCCCACCCATTTACAATGATGAATACGAAGTTTAACCCCTTGCCCACTTTTTCTGTGGGAATTGCAGCTACCCTACTGATCGTCGCCGCTGGCTGTGGTCCCTCGCGCCCTTCTCTGGAAGAGTTGGTCCAGACCGACCCGGAGAAAGTTGTACGGCAACAAGATTCCCTGTTACAAGCCACTAGTGACGAAACCCTACTTGTACCGCTTCTCGTTCAAGCCCACCTTTCCCTGGCAAAAGAGGCCCAGGAGAAGAACGATTGGAAAACAGCCCAGGAACATTACGCTGCAGTCATACAGTTGGATGGGAGTAATAAACCGGCCCGCTATGCCATGGCCCTTCATAAGGGGCAGGTTCTGTACAAAAAGGGTGACCGTTCGGCCCTCTGGGATGCCATTGAACAGTTCAGCATAGCGGCCAACGTATACCCGGAACGGGGCGAACCGCACTATTGGGTAGCTTTATCCTATCTAAAGGAGGATGAACAGGATTTCGAGCTTATTTTGGAAGCCTTAGATCGTGCCCTGGCCCGGGACTTGCCTGAAGATTTGCGCCAAATTGCCGAACAGAAACGAGCGGAAACTTTAAAGAAAAAAGAAACCTTCGAAGCTTTCTGGAAATAAAGGAGTTGTTATGAACCCCATCGATCAGTTGAAAAAAGAACTTAAGACCGTTGCCGATATTCGCGGTGCCACCAGCGTTTTACATTGGGATCAGGAAACGTACATGCCCCCCGGTTCGGGTTTGGCCCGCGCCGATCAAATTGCCGTGTTGGAATCCCTGGCCCATGAACACTTAGTTGGTCCTGCTGTGCGCGATCCCCTTAGTGAATTGGTGGATTTGGACAGTGGTCACTTAAAGCAGGATCTTCCTGAGGAAGACGCTCGGTTAGTGGAGGAAATCTGGCGAGACTACCATTTGGCCGCAGCTTTACCGAAAGATTTTGTAGAGGAGTACGCTCAGGTCACTGCCCGAGGCCAGCAGGTTTGGGCTCAGGCACGGAAAGAAAATAAGTTCTCTGATTTCGTTCCCCATTTGAGAAAGATCGTCGAGCTGAAATACCGGGAAATAAGCTATTTGGGTGAAAAGGACACTCCTTACGATACCCTCTTAGATCAGTTTGAACCAGGGATGGCCTCAGCTCACATAACACGTCTTTTCGATGAGCTGAAAACCGGTTTGGTGCCTATGGTACAAGCCATTGCTCGTTCAGGTGTGGACACCCACAAAGACCTGCTTCATTTAACCTACGATGTTGATAAACAATGGGCCTTTGGGGAACGTGTTCTGAAAGACATGGGTTTTGACTTCAATTGCGGTCGTCAGGATAAGTCTACCCATCCTTTTACCACGGAGTTTCATCCCACTGATGTGCGCATCACGACCCGTATTAAGCCGGATGACTTTCTGTACTGTTTCTCCAGCACAATCCACGAAGGTGGGCATGCTTTGTACGAACAGGGACTGGACCCAGAGTGGTATGGTACTCCCTTTGCCCAGGCGATTTCCTACGGAATACATGAAAGCCAGTCCCGGATGTGGGAGAACTTAGTAGCTCTGAGTAAACCGTTCTGGACACATTATTATCCCCTGCTTAAGGAGACGTTTCCCGAGAATTTGGGTAATGTGCCTTTAGAGCATTTTTATAGTGCCATTAATACCGTTACCCCCTCACTCATCCGCACTGAAGCCGACGAAATGACCTATAACCTCCACGTCATGCTCCGGTATGAGGTTGAGCGCATGGTGATCAACGACCATTTCCCAGTGGATGAGCTTCCCAAATTGTGGAATGATAAAATGGAAGAGTACCTTGGTCTCCGGCCACCTACCGACACCGATGGGGTACTACAGGATGTCCATTGGTCCATGGGGGCTTTTGGTTACTTCCCCACCTATGCCCTCGGGAACCTTTATAACATTATTATCTATGAGCGTGTTAAGCAGGACATTCCTGACCTTGAGGAGCGCATTTCCCAGGGGGATTTGTTGGTTTTACTCGAATGGTTGCGGGAGCATGTGCATCGTATTGGGCGTCGTAAAAAGGCCCTGGAACTCATCGAGTCCATGGCCGGTGGACCCCTCACCAGCCAGCCTTTCCTGAAGTATTTAAAGACCAAGTATCAGGAACTCTACCCCCTCTAACTCCGATACTATATTCCATTTAGGGTTTCTTTCACCCCCCGAAATCAGGCCTTGGAAGGGGGTAATATTTTTTCTTGACACGGGTTTCTGGAGGGGCTAATATCTGGTGCCCGTTGCGTTCGTAGTCGCACGGGAGCACGTAAATCCGAGGTAACTATATGAAGGTTAAAAAGCAGATGAGCAGAACTCTATCTATACTGTTTTACGCCCTGTTCTGTACCCTGCTCCTATCGGCCGACTTTAAAATCTCTGGTAGCGTCGTTGACGAAGCCGGTGAAAAGGTCATGGGAGAGACAGTCCTTTTACTCAAGTCCGATGGCACGGAGTCGCAGCGGACGGAAACTTCCAAGGCGCGCTTTGGCATAGGTGGGGGTACGTTTACATTCAAAAAAGTCCTTCCCGGTGAATACACGATTCAGGTGGATGCCGGTGAGCGGGGTAAGGCCAGTGTAAACGTCTGGGTTGGAGAAACTGACGTGGCGGACTTAGCCATTACCCTGTCAACTGCCCCTGCGGAGAAACCACCGGCAGAGACGGCCGCTGAAACTGGTGGGGCGGCACCCACCGAAGCAGCTGGAGCCGCTACAACCACGGGCTCGGACTATGTGATCAACGAGCTCAGTTTTGAACTGAAGAAGCTTTCCGCCGAGGTGAAGAACATCAATGCGGAGCTGGAAGATTTGAAAGCCCTCAGTAAGATGTGGGTCAATCCCCTGGCCATTTATTCCAAGGAAATTATCCTGAAGAATGGGAGCACTGTTTTCGGTAAAATTGTGTACCAGGATGAGGAAACCATTAAGGTGGAGACCCTGGTGGGCTATCTGGTCATCGAGCGGAAGAATGTGGTGCGAGTCATTGACAACGTGATAACGGAAGAAACCCAGGAATATGTGCCGGAGCAGATTCGCGAGAGCTACACTCCGCCACCCATGCCCAAATTGGCCGAGCCCCGATATACCTCCTCCACGCCCACCGAAAGGGAAGCGGATAGGCGTTTTTCTGCCAATTGTGTCTTAGTGGGGAACATCAACGAAAAGAAAGACACACAGGGGAATATCATTTTCTCCGGGGAGGTGAAAAACATCGGCGGCCGGCGGGCGGATTTCGTGAAAGTGGATTTCGTCTTCAGGAAAAACTGGAGTGGGGAGACCAAGACGCTCACCACATTTGTGAGGGGCACTTACCACACTTTTGAATCGGGGATCACTACTGATGCGACTTTGCTACCAGGTGCCACCGGCTCTTTCGAACTCTACGTTCCCCATTCCTTTGGTTCCTTCATCGGCTACTCCTACGTGTTGGATTGGGAGGAGTACGAATGAGCCCATTCCGGGAGCCGCTAACGTTTATTCGCGCTTTAGCTACCGGACTCATTGTACTTAGCGCGACTCTCTATTCTCAATCACCTCCCCAGGGGTCGCTGGCAGATATCTTTTTCCTCGATCTGGGGATTGTGATTGAGCCTTCAACGGGGAATGAGACTTATAACCGAAAGGTGGCGGCGCCTTCTACCGAGACGGCGTTTAGAATCAAAAAGGTTCAGAGCGGTTCCGTTTACGTTAGCACTTCCAAGGAGATGCTGGCAGCCCTGGAGCGCATTAACCAACGCATTTCCACCCTGGAACAGTCCTTAAGAACCGAAGTCCAGGTCTTGAGGATGGAAAATCAAGAATTGCGCACCATGCTGGCCGACTACTTGGAACCACCTGTTGAGGAGCCTCCCCTTCCCGTAGTTCCTCTGGAAGAGGAAGAATTGGTACCGGCCTTACTGTCCGATGAGCCCGTAGATCGAGAACTTCCCATCGCCGAAGTTCCGCCACCCATAACACTCCCAGCACCGCCTCCAAGGGCTTTTGACCAAACGGCCTATATGTCCGCAGTGTTTGCCTACCAGCGCGAAGACTACGTCACCGCCCTGAACTATTTTTCCCGCCTGGCGCTGGATCAAGCGCCACCGCAGGTCGTGGATAATGTCCTCTACTGGATGGCTGATGCCTATCAGCAATTGGGTAACTACGATGAAGCTTTAGCCCTGTTAGAGCAAGTTGTGAGCCGGGAAAGCTCTCCACGGGTGGACGATGCCCTCGTTCAGCAGGGGCTTCTCTATCGCCGCCTTGGGCAGGATTCCCTTTCCCTTTCTGCTTTTAAGCAGGTGGTTACCAATTATCCCTCCAGCGAATACGTGAAGTTGGCTCAGTTAGAACTTAAACGAGCGGAGTTGCTGCCATGAATGGGAAAACCTGGTGGAAGTTACTGGTTCTCGCTGTTGGTTTGTCGGCACTCTTGACGGCAGCCACGCGAGTGGCCTACACACGGCCGGGCTTCATGATGAAAATCCCCACCAGTAGCGTCGAACGTTCCCCCTATCTATTCCGGGCCGGATTTGGCGCCGAACTACACAACCTCAGTCCTTTCAACACAGCCAAGGGGATTTATTTTGACATGGAATTGGGGAAGAGTTTCATCCTTGGTTTTTCTTCCGTACAAACTGCCGATACCACCAGCCTGGCAAACTTGGCTGTTTCGCGGTACTCGCCCCCGGTGGAATTTGGCTTCCACATGCAACAACGGGTTTATGCTTATAATGATGTTTCCCTTTCTATTGGCTTGCAGGATATTGTATTTCAGAATTCTGATCAGGGGGGTCTGAGTTTGGATCCCGAGCAACTATCATTTTTCGTGGTGATTAGCAGTGAAAAGAATTTGGGTGTCTATAAGATGAACACCTATATGGGGTTTGGCTCAGGTGGCTTTGCCCCATCTGACACTTTAGCTGCTACGGACACCACTACTTCGGGAACCAAAGCAGGTGTATTTGCCGGCTTTTTACTAAACACCCCCTATTTGAAACAGTGGGGTGGAGTTGATTTTGTGGGTGAATTCGACGGTACAGGTCTTAATGTGGGACTCCGCATCCCCCTTACCTCGGATTATCGCCTGAACCTAGGGTTCACCCACATTGAAAAATTACCAGAGTGGAAGCACCGTTACTGGCCCGGTCACCCTGGAGTAACGTTAGGGATGGACATGGCCGTACCCCGTGCGGCGGGGAAGAAACCAGCTCCTCCGACAATGGGTCCAGCCCCTCCAACGGGTCTGGAAGGACAGGTGAAGCTACCCGGCACGGAGGCCTATGGTGCTCTACCCGCGGCCACAGATACAACGCTTCTGTTGGCAGACCTCACCGTTCATAGTTTGCGGGATTCCATGAATATGGTTAATAGCGAGATGCGCAACCTTATGGTACGTTTGGCGGCCATGGAACAGCGCTCGCAATTTTTAGAGGACTCCCTCAAGGCGCTGAAGCTCTCCCAGAATGTCACCGAAAGGAATATGAACGAGGCCATGCGGCACCTTTCCCGTTCACTCCGTTATTTCTACGCCGGGGATTATCGGGAAGCTTTACAGGAAGTGGAAGCCGCCCTGGAATTAAATCCCAACCTGGCTTTGGCTTACGCCCGACGAGGCTCCATCTATTATAAATTGGGGGATATTCAACGGGCGACCATCAACTGGAACTTGGCCCTGCGCATGGATCCAGAATACGACGATGTGCGCAATATCTTGAAGGCGTTACACGAAAATCGGTTGAAGTCCACAAGCTTTGTAGAGGAGTAGCACGGTATGGATATCGCAACAATCATTGGAATTATAGTCGGCTTAGCCTCCATTGGTGGTGGAATATGGGTTGCTGCTGCAGAAGCCAATGCCGGTATCAGCGGATTTGTATCTACCTCCAGTTTTCTCATCGTATTCGGTGGTATGATCGCCTCCCTGTCGGTGGCCTTCCCCATGGCCGAACTGCGTAAACTATTTACAGCCATAGGAGTGGTGTTCCGCGGGGGTGCCTACAGCTTGGCAGAGCATGTAGATGAAGCCGTGGGAGTTGCCGAAGTAGCCCGGAAAGGCACCGCCGAGTTGGAGAAAAGTCTAGACTCTATCAAGAATCCTTTCTTCCGCGATGGTGCCCAGATGGTAGTAGATGGTTATTCCCTGGATGAACTCACTGATATTCTAAATACCCGCATTGAGTACCGGGAAATCCGTGAAAAAAGCCAGGCCGACCTGTTGAAAACAATGGGTACCATGGCCCCGGCTTGGGGAATGATCGGTACGCTTATCGGTTTGGTGATCATGTTAGCCGGGTTCGGTGGTGAAGCCGGCGGTGGCACCGAGGCCCTGGGTGCTGGTATGTCAGCCGCTTTGATCACTACCTTTTATGGTGCTGTGTTTGCCAATCTATTTTTCCTGCCCATGGCCGCAAAATTTCAGATGCGCGTGACCCAAACCAGCTCCCTCCAATCTATGTTGGTGGAGGCGACGCGCTTGATTCATCAGCGCAAGCATCCCCTTATTGTCCGGGAAAAATTGAATTCCTTCATTCCACCTAAGGAGTGGAAGACGGAGACCTAAGCCCTATGGCCATCACCGCCAGCGAGAAGAAAAAGTTCATCGAGAAAGGTCGCCGGGAGGTTGATGAAGGACTTCCAGGGTGGTTCGCCACCTTCGCCGACATGATGACCCTTTTGCTGGCTTTCTTTGTGCTCTTAGCAGCCATTTCCACTATTGATCCGGTCAAGCTCCAAGAGATGGCTGATTCAATGGGGAAAAAAGTTGGTAAAACAAAAAAGGAAGCCAAGGCCATGAACCTGGCGGATGTGAAAAAGGCCGTGGTGGCCGTGATGGAAAAGAACAAAGAAATGCAGAAAGATGTAAAGATTACTACCAGCACAAAGGGCGTTACCATACAGATTTCCTCTGATATTAGTTTTGCCTCCGGATCAGCGGATATACAGCCGGGTATTATGAATGTACTGCGTAAAATAGTAGTGCCCATTATTAAAGATCCCCGCAACAGATTTCCCGTGGCGGTGGAGGGCCACACGGACAGCGATCCCATACCTGAGCGATATCAGGATCGCTACCCCAGTAACTGGGAATTGTCTGCAGCGCGGTCAGCCCGGGTGGTGCGGGAACTCATCAAGATGGGCGTGGATCCCACCCGTTTGGAGGCCGTCGGATTGGCTCAATATTTACCTCGGGAACGCCCTACGGATCGTGTGCTAACCAAAGAGATGATTCCTCAGTTTAACCGGACTCCTGAGGACAAAGCAAAGAATCGCCGGGTAGAAATTATTTTCAAGGCGCCCCAAGGTGGCCCGGTGGCAGGGGGCTAAACCTTTTTACCAATGTTTCTATCGAATAAAGGAGTGACTATGAGCAAGCGGTTTTCATCCCGTATGACTTGGATAATAATGGGAGTGTGGTCTCTCGGCTTTTTGTGGGCGCAAGGGGATAGTTATCTGGCGCAAAAGCTCATGGTGGAGAATGACCTCCGCCAGCGTATCACCCAGGCCCTGTCCAAGATCATTGAGGGACAAAAATATGTTGTGGATGTAACGGTAGAGTTGGATATCACCGGGGAATCCGAGGAGCAAGTTACCCTCAAGGCCGGAGAGCAACCGGCGGAGACGGCTACCCCCGCCGAGGGAGCTGCCTTGGCCAAAGAATTGGAGGCTAAAACAACCTCTACTTCCTCCGAAGCCGCTCCGAGTAGAATTTCTGGAGGTTTGCCGATTCCAGGGTTCGATTTTGAAATGGAACCGGAGCCCACGACCGTAGAGTCCGCTCCGGCTGAGACCCCAATCGAAGAGGCTAAGCAACCCGCAGCTGCGGAGCCAACACCTGGGGGTCCTCAGGTTCTTTCCCGCACCATCACCAACCGCCGCCCAGCCATTGCTAAGATTAAAAGGCTTGAAATAAGGATTCTCTTGGATGACGATGCTCCTCCAGAACTCATTGAAAACATCCGTCAGGTGGTGATGGCGACCTCCCGTTACAATCGGGCGCGGGGAGATTTATTGAGCATCATGAACGCCACTTTTAAAGAGCGACGGGACGAACGTACGGCCGAACAGGTACTTTTAAAGAACATTGCCCAGAAAATTGATGCTTTAGAAAGCAAACGGCAAGCGGAGGATGCTGCCCAGGAACAAGATTGGCGGAAAGAACTGGAGGAATATAAAAAAGCCGAGGCCAAGCGGCGTGAAGAAGACCGTCTGTATTTCCAGTCCAAATTGACAGAGCTGGAAATTGCCGCTCGGGAACGAGCCTTTAACAAGGAAAAACAAGAAATTCTAAGACGGGATTCCCTGGAACTTCAGCGACTCAACCAGGAAATCCAGGCCCTGAAAGCCAAGCTAGGATCACCCGAACTATCCGTAGAGGAGGCTACGCAGACGGAAACCACGGTGGAAGATTTGGAAACACGCCGGAAACAATTGGAAGAACAGATCAATGAGAAGATGTCCGTGTTGGAAGGAGTTAAGACCGAGTTGGACCGCACCCTGGAACGGGGCAGCATGGGAACCTCCACGCTGACGGTGGTTTTTGTTTCCTTGTTGGCGGCGCTGGTTATTGTGCTGATCATTATCCTGGTAATCCTGGTGACTAACCGTTCTAAGCAACAGGTACCGCCCCCCTGGATGTATCCCCCACGACCACGGAAAAAAAAAAGTAAAAAAGCTGAAGCCCCAGCTCCCCAGGTGACCCCCACGACTGCTACTACTCCCCCTGTTCAACCCGCGCCGCAGCCCATCATTCCGGAGCCCGAAGAGGATCCTGGGGTCTTGCAAAGTGAGATTAATGATATGAAACAGGCCGTGGTCTCCATGAGTGTGGGGCATCCTCACACCGCCACCAGAATTGTCAAAGAATGGTTGGAGGAAGAAGCCCCTCCGCCACCTCCTGAACCGGAAACACCGGCACCCCCACCTCCCGCTGAGGAAGAGGATACGGGCAAAAAGAAAAAGAAGAAAAAGAAGAAATAAAAGCGTCGGGATTTAATATGATCACAGACTACAATCGCCTGTCAGGCCTGCAAAAGGTCGCCATTCTGTTTTCCGTTTTGGGTGAAGGCCTAGCCTTGACCTTGGTGAAAGGTCTATCCAAAACGGATATCCGCAAGGTCCGGGCCACCATGCGGGAAATCGAGAGCGTGGCCTTCAGTGTAAAAAAACGCGTTATGGAGGAGTTCTATTTTAGCTTCGTTAGCGAGAAGTTCCAGTCTGACGAAGATGATCAACCCAAGAAACCCTTTGAATTCGTGGAACAGTTGACCGATGAGCAATTAGTAGCCCTCCTGCAACCCGAAGAGCCGAAAGTAGTGGCCATCGTTCTGGCCCAGGTTCCTGCTGAACGGCGGATCCTGGTGATGAATCGCCTGAACCCAGAAGAGAAAGGTCGGGTGCTCATAGAATTGGGTAATCTGGATGATGTTCCTCTGGAAGCAGTTGTGAATGTGGCCAATGACTTGAAGGAGAAATCCCACTTCCTGCCTAAGACCGTCGAGTTTTCTCGGGGCGGTGGCAAGGAGATTGCTGAAATCCTGGCTAACATGGAGCCCGAAGAAGAAACCAAGTTCCTGGAGGCCATCAATCGGGAAAATCCCGAATTGGCCAAAGAGGTGAAAAAATATCATCTCACCTGGGACGACATTTTTCAGGTTTTCCCTGATAACCTGCTCCGGGACTTAATGAACTCCGTAGAGTTGGACACCATTGCCTTAGCCATGAAAGGAATGGATGAGGAAATCGTGAAGCGCGTGGTGGAAAACCTACCAGCGAAAAAGCAGGCCATGTACGAACCAGTAGAGGGAGCTGTGGCCAAGCGAGAAGTAGACAAAGCCCGCAAGACCATCGTTCAGCAGGCCCGCCAGATGGAGAAGGATGGTGCCTACCACCTGGAAGACTTGGTAGGTGGTGGGGAAATGGTGGAATAACGACCTCAATACATTTGTTTGATGAAAAGTCCCTGCTTCGCTAGGGACTTTTTTTATGTAGCCGGCATTGTATGGGGTAGTAGGTGATCCTGCAAATCGTTTTTTGAATCCCCAGTGGATAGTTTTAAATTCAAGGCTGCACCTTGAATAAGTCCTTATCAACCGCTAAAGTAACGTCCTCTCGGGCCACCCCCGCTGACCGCATCATCATCCGGGGGGCCCGCCAGCACAACTTAAAGAATATCGATCTGGAAATACCCCGAGATCGGTTGGTGGTCATCACCGGGCTTTCTGGTTCCGGAAAGTCTTCCCTGGCGTTCGATACCATCTACGCCGAGGGTCAACGGCGTTACGTGGAATCCCTCTCTTCCTACGCTCGCCAATTCTTAGGGCTTATGGAAAAGCCGGAAATGGATTACATCGAAGGTCTCTCTCCCGCCATTTCCATCGAACAAAAGGCCGCCGCCCGCAACCCCCGCTCCACCGTAGGCACGGTGACCGAAATCCATGATTACTTGAGGCTTTTGTTCGCCCATGTGGGGAAACCCCATTGCTGGATCTGTGGACGCCCTATTCAGCGCCAAACCGTGCAACAAATTGTCGATACCGTTTCCCGCTTGATCGAAGGGACACGGATTTATGTGTTGGCCCCCGTAGTTCGCGGTCGGAAGGGGGAACACAAGGGAGTTTTTAAGGAAATTCGGCGGGAAGGTTTTTTAAGAACCCGCGTAGATGGTAAGGTCCATTCCATTGACGAGGAATTGTCTCTTTCACGGAATAAAAAGCACACAATCGAGGTAGTTGTAGACCGCTTGGTATTGGAAGGGGACTATAGAGAGCGCCTAACGGAATCTGTGGAATTGGCTTTGAAGATCGGCTCTGGACTTGTAATCATCCACGAGTTACCTAAAACAGATCACATCTTCAGCGAACGGTTTGCTTGCCCCCACTGTGAAGTCTCCCTGGAAGAGATGGCTCCCCGCATGTTTTCTTTCAATTCCCCATACGGAGCCTGTCCCCAATGTGACGGGTTAGGTTCCCAGATGGAATTGGATCCTGAGCTAATTGTCCCGGATAAGACCAAGTCTTTGATCCAGGGAGCCATCGCACCTCTGGGAGAACAGCCCCGGGGAAATTGGTACGGAAGTATTCTTCGCAGTCTGGCCCAGCATTACCAGTTCAACTTTACTACACCATGGTACCGCTTGGATTCCCACGTGCGGGAGATGTTGTTGTATGGCACAGGCCAAAAGAAATTTAGAATGCAATATAGGTCAGAGCGCTGGAGCGGGACGTACACCGGCGGGTGGGAGGGAACCATCCCCAATCTAATGCGCCGGTATAAACAGACCCAGTCTGCCCATAATAGAGAGTGGATTGAGCAATTTATGGATATGCGTCCCCTGTTGGGTTGACAGGGAAACAGCGTACGGCCCCCCCCCCCCCCCCGC
>CAZBEL010000005.1:0-19262 GCA_964490885.1 uncultured bacterium | reverse complement strand
TCAAGGCCAACCCCCCAGGAAAAGACTGGGATGGCGTCTGGGTCCTGACGAAAAAATGACCCCTGCCGACTTGACCGATCCTGTCCTCGCCGTCACTGGTCTAACCAAGTCTTACCACCATCGAAAAGTTGTCAGCGACCTTACTTTTAGTGTTCAGGGTGGGGAGGTGTTTGGCTTTTTGGGGCCTAACGGGGCGGGGAAATCCACCACCATTCGCATGCTATTGGCCTTGGTGAAAGCTGACGCCGGAGAAATACATATTTTCGGGCGTTCTGTGACGAAGGAACGCAACAGGGCCCTCCAGGGTGTGGGAGCCCTCATCGAAGAACCGAGCTTTTACAAAAACCTCTCCGCCCGGCGAAACCTGGAACTTTTAGCACGGATGGAAAACCTCCCTCCTAAGCGCGTGGAAGAGGTGTTGGACCTTGTGGGCTTGTTGGATCGCGCCGACGATAAAGTGAAAGCCTACTCCCACGGCATGAAGCAACGCCTGGGAATCGCTCAGGCCCTGTTAAGTCGCCCCAAGCTACTCATCTTGGATGAACCTACATCAGGTTTGGACCCCCGACACATGAAAGAAGTACGGGAGCTCATTCGCCAGTTAGCTCATGAGGAGATGACCATTTTCCTGTCCTCCCATCTCCTGCACGAAGTGGAGCAAACCTGTACCTCCATGGCTATTATCAACCAGGGGAAATTTGTGGTCTCAGGGAAAGTGGAAGAACTGCTCCATGGTGAAGCTCTTTCGAAGACGGAGATCAGGGCCAACCCCCTTGAACGTGCCCGAGAGATCGTATCCAAGTTGACCTTCGTTGAGGGGGTGGAGATGGGTCAGGAGTGCTTGTACGTCACTGTCGCCGAAGAGCGGGTGCCCGAGATCACTCGGAAGCTGGTGGAACAAGGGGTGGAGGTAAATGCCATCATCCCCAGTACGTCTCTGGAAGCGTACTTTTTATCCCTAACGGAAGATGAATCCTGATTCCCATGTGGCTCCCGCTCATTAAGAACGAACTCATTAAGATCTCCGGGAAATGGCGCTCCTATATTGGGTTCATCGCCATGGCCGTGTTGGGCCCGCTAATTCTCTGGGGCTTTTCAGTAGGGGGTGGTGATATTCACAGGGAGATGACCCGTCAACTCCAGGATTCGTTCATCATTGTGGGCTCTATTTTTAACGGCTTCCTGGCCACTTACATTGTCATGAACTTTTTGTGGGTGCATATTCCCTTTTTAGTCATGCTCGTAGCGGGTGACGTGGTCGCCGGGGAAGGGGCGGCCGGAACTTTCCGTATTTATCTTACCCGACCCGTTTCCCGGGCGCGCATCCTTTGGGCGAAGCTCCTGGCCACTTACATTTACACCGCTGTTCTGATCTTGTTTTTCGCCTTAATGAGTCTGGGCGTAGGCACTCTCTGGCTTGGGAGTGGAGATTTGATCGTCCTGCACCAGGGAATCTTAATCCTCCCGCCGGAAGCGGCCTGGGTGCGCTTCGCCCTTTCTTTTACCTTCGCTATCCTCACTATGCTGGTTGTGTCGACCCTGGGATTCATGTTCTCCACCATGGTGAATAATGGTATCGGTCCTATCATCGGTGCCATGGCGGTGCTCATCATTGGCTTGGCCCTGTCGAATATTCCCCTGGACCTCTTTCAGGAAATTCGTCCCTATTTATTCACCTCTTATCTGGACATCTGGCGCAAGGCCTTTTACGATCCTATTCCGTGGGGGAGGATTGGGAAAGACCTATTGATCTTAGGAGGCTACACGGCCACCTTCTTGGGAATTAGCTTTGCTGTCTTTACCAGAAAGGATATTCTCACCTGATGGAAACCTCCATAAGCTCCTCTGTATTCCGCCGGCTCGGTGGACTTTTAACGCTCGTGATCATGATCTCTTTGTTAAGAGCGCAACCATCCACCTTAACAGTAACAGCCCTAACTGACAGCCTTATTGAACAGTTCCAGCGTGTGCAGGATTACACGGTCAACGTAAAAATCTCCGTAAAAATGCCCCGCTTTCGCATGCCCAAGAAGAAGATAAGGCTCACCTTCAAGCAACCAAATAAGATCAAAGTGGAAGCCCGTGGTTTCGCCGTAGTGCCGAAAACGGGTCTGGCTCTGTCACCAAAGGAAATGTTGGACAATTTCACCGAGACTAATGTGGAAGGGACCGTGCTCATCGAGGGGCGGCAGTACTGGGTTGTTACAGGACGGGTACACCCCGATTCCTTACCTTTTCATTTCCCCACTGAAGCGGAAAAAGAAACGGCTCCTACGCTCACTATGACCTTGTGGGTGGACGCAAAGCGGTGGGTCATTCCCTGGGCGGAGACGAGAGTGGATACCATGACGGTGCTATCCGTCAAGTCCACCTACACGGAGGTTGAACCGGGGATTTGGTTGCCGGAAAAGACCGAGCTGCGTTTCACCCTCTCTGGCGACTATCTGAAGGGAATTGGGGATCATCAACCCATGGGGGGGCCTTTCCAGGAAGAAATGGGAGAACCCCTGGAGGAAGGGAAGGACTATGAGGGCGTTGTGCGGTTAAAGTATTCCCGTTACCGGGTGAACCAGGGACTTAGCGACGATATATTCAAAGATCCTAAATCTGCCGATTAAGTGCCGGGGTGTCAGGTTACGCCGTAGTGACTCCGGATGATCCAATCAAACAGCCGCTCAGGTAGGAAGGCTTTGAGGGTAGCGGCCGCTTTCTGGGACCAGAATCCTACCCGGTAGCGTAATCGAGGGCGGGACGAGTGAATGATCCGTTCCACCAACCGGGCCACGCGCTGGGGATCGTCTCCCTGGGATTCGTCCTTTTGCATGATGGCCAGAGCACGGGAGAAGAACTCCCAGTAGGGAGACTCAGCGGTTGATTTTTTAGTCGTCTGGCGATTGTCGGTAAAAGCTGTGTGGAAGTCCCCTGGTTCAACTAACACTACATGGATTCCCCAGGGGCGGACTTCTTTTGAAAGGGCTTCAGAAAAGCCTTCCATGGCAAACTTGGTAGCGCTGTAAAGACCCTGAAAGGGAAGGCCAATAAGACCGCCGATGGAACCGATATTAATAATGGTTCCGGACCCTTGTTGACGCATGATGGGCAGCGCCGCGCAGATCACCCGTAGCGTACCGAAGAAATTGGTTTCAAATTGGGCCTGGGCTTCTTCGATAGAAGTGTCTTCAATGGCTCCAGCGATGCCAAAACCGGCGTTATTCACCACGACGTTTAACCGTCCTTCCTGTTTAAGGATGGTTTCCACACCTACTTTTACGGAAGCTTCGTCCCGCACGTCCATGGTGAGGGTGGTCCAGGGTAGTTTGGGGTTCAGTTTTTCAGGATGGCGACTGGTGCCGTAAACGGTCATCCCTTGCTGAGAGAGATATTCAGCACAGGCCTTTCCCAGACCCGATGAGGTGCCGGTGATGAGAATAACCGGAGGTGTAGCTGAACTTCCCTGAGCGGTGGTGGACACGGGATATATCAGGAAATGATTCTGTTCTTTTTACCGTATTTCTCGAATTGTTCCAGACAGAAGTCCAGTTGTTCCCGGGTGTGGGTGGCCATGTAGCTGGTACGGAGCAAAGATCGTCCCCGGGGAACAGCATTGGGAATAATGGGATTGGTGTACACCCCAGCAGTTAAGAGGTCCTTCCAGAAATTAAAGGTCTTCATCTCTTTGCCGATGATGATGGGAACGATGGGCGTTTCGCTCAGGCCTATATCGAAACCTAAGTTGGTAAGTTCCTCGCGCATATAGCGGGCATTTTCCTGGAGCTGTTCCCGCCGTTCCGGTTCCTTCTGGATGATCTCCAGGGCCTTCAGGACGGTGGCCACGTTGGCGGGGGGTAGGGCCGCGGTAAAGATCATGGTGCGGGTGTTGTGCTGAAGGTAGTCGATGACGGCTTCGTTCCCGGCGATGAAGCCGCCCACGCCGGCCAGAGATTTGCTGAAAGTGCCCATGATGAGGTCTACCTTCTTGGTGAGTCCAAAGTGGGCAGCGGTACCTTTCCCATCGGGTCCGATCACGCCCAACGCGTGCGCGTCGTCTACCATAACCCGGGCGTGGTATTTCCGCGCGGCGTGCACCAGGTTGGGTAGATCGACAATGTCCCCCTCCATGCTAAAGATACCATCGGTGACGATGAAACGGGCCTGCTGGGGATCGGTTTGGGCTAACTTCTCGGTGAGGTTTGCCATGTTATTGTGGCGGTAGCGGGTGACGTGGCAGCGTGAAAAGCGGGTACCGTCCACAATGGAGGCGTGGTTGTATTCGTCGCTGAAGAGGTGGTCTGTGGGTTCCACCGTGGCGGCGATGACCCCTAAGTTCACCCCAAAGCCGGTGGAAAATACCAGGGATCGTTCTTTACCCACGAAGCGAGCCAGTTCTGCTTCTAATTGTTCGTGGAGTACGAGGTTTCCGTTTAAAAAACGGCTACCGGTGAGGCCCGCCCCGTACTGCTTTAGGGTTCTAATGCCGGCTTCGATGACCTCGGGATGATTGGTAAGCCCCAGGTAGTTGTTGGACCCCAGCATGATCTTCCGCTCACCGGCGATGGTGACCTCGGTAGCTTCGGTGGCTTCGATGTGCGGAAAGTAGGGGTAGTAACCTAAGGCGCGGGCGGTTTTCGCCCGGGTGAAGGCGTACATCTTCGTGAAAACGTCTGGTACCTGGCGGAAGTGACGCTTCCCCTCAGCGATGAGCTTCTGCTTGGCAACATCCTTAAATTCAATGAACATCTACACACCTCTCGATCCTCTGAAGTTTTTCCTACGCCCCGATGGTGTCCTCCCTGGTTTTACTACCGGGTTGAACGAAGGGAAGTTAACCCTTATGAGAACACTTTGTAAAGAAAGAGGTAATGAAGAAGGGGATACCCTTTCTTTATCTTTACTAAACTTCGGAAGTGTAGTAAAGTTCATGACGCTTGGTGTTTTTAGTTTTTGAGTAATGAAAAAGGGGTTCTCAAAATTCCCAATAATCCAACATTCCATCCAAACAGGTTTGTAATCCCGAGATCAGCACGACCGAGGGATCTACATTTGAGGATTATTGGACGTTGTCGTTAGTATCCTATCAAATGTCTGTTAATAGGCCTTGGTGTTCACTTATGCCATGTGGCTTTCCACTTATGGACTATGACTAGCAAAAGTAGATTCCTCACCCGCTAAAGCGGGATTCGGAAAGACAGGCTTTGTGTGAGGAGGGTGAATGCATTAGAAAAAGATATCCCATTCTTCCAACAATCCATCAATCCAATATTCGATTATTCCACCAATCCACTCTTCTCCACTAAACCGCATCCAAGGTTGTGCGGGGTAGGGAAAAGGGGCGATATTCGGCCCGCCTTTTCACCAATGAACAATGCTCAACCCTCACTATTCAAAGACTAACGATATCCAGCGGCCATGAAACCTTCACCCAAGCGCATCGCCTTCTACACCCTGGGGTGTAAACTGAATTATGCCGAGACGGCCACCATTGCCCAGCGCTGTGAGGAAGGGGGCTACACACCGGTGGACTTCCGCCAGGAGGCCGATGTTTATGTGATCAACACCTGTTCGGTTACGGAGCATGCCGACCGTGATTGCCGCAAATTGGTGCGCCAGGCGCGGCGGCGGGCCCCGGGTGCCAGGGTCGTGCTCATGGGGTGCTATGGGCAGTTGAAACCCCATGAAGCCCAGGGACTATTGGGCGTGGATCTGGTCTTGGGGTCTAACGAGAAATTCAACCTGGTGGAGTATCTTAACCAGTTTCCTGAAAATGGTAAGACAGCAGTGCGGGTTTCCCCATTGGGGGAATTAGACACCTTTCACCCGGCCCTGGCGTTAGGCGAACGGACCCGGGCTTTTTTAAAGGTCCAGGACGGCTGCGATTATCCCTGCACCTACTGTAGCATCCCCCTTTCCCGGGGACGTAGCCGGAACCAGAGCGTGGCAGAGACCCTGGCCGCCGCCCGGCGAATGGTAAACCAGGATGTGAAAGAAATCGTCCTCACAGGGGTCAATTTGGGTACTTTCGGTCAGGACGGAGAGGAATCCCTTTTGGACCTCCTGCAGGCCTTAGAGTCATTGCCGGGGATCGAGCGCCTGCGCATTTCCTCCATCGAGCCTAACCTCCTTACGGACGACATCATTGAATTGGTGGCCCGGTCGCCTAAATATGTCCCCCATTTTCACCTCCCGTTGCAGTCTGGTTCCAATGCCATCCTGCGGGCCATGCGGCGGCGCTATACCCGGGAGGTCTATGCCCAGCGGGTGGTCAGGGTGAAGGCAGCGCTACCCCACGCCTGTATCGGGGCCGATGTGATGGTAGGTTTCCCAGGGGAAACGGAGGCCCATTTCGAGGAAACCTGTCAGTATATCGAAGCGCTGGAACTATCCTACTTGCACGTATTCAGTTTTTCACCCCGACCCGGCACCCAGGCAGCGGACTATCCCGACCAGGTACACCCGGAGATTCGCAAGGTCCGCAGCCGGCGCCTCCATTCACTGGGCGAGGAAAAACGCTTGCACTTTCATCAACAGGCCCTGCACACCGTTCGACCGGTCCTCTTCGAAACCCACACCGACGGGCAATTACAGGGCTACACCGATAACTATATCCGGGTCACCGTACCAGGATCACCGGAATGGGTGAATACCATTGGGGTGGTGGAGTTACTCAAAGCAACAAGTGAGGGCATGGTTGGCTGCTTGATTTCCGGGTCGAATTAAAAGACAACCGATCCTGTGAATTAGGATACAGCTAGTCGTTTTCTATTTGTTAGTATAATCAGAAACTGGCGGGCAGGTGCACATAAGGTGGCGGTCGCCGTAGGCGTTGTCGATACGTCCCACGGGAGGCCAGAACTTATGTTCCCTTGTCCAGGGTGCGGGGTAGGCGGCCTGTTCCCGGGAATAGGGATGATTCCACTCCGGGGAGGCGATCTCAGCAGCCGTGTGGGGGGCATTTTTCAAGACGTTATCCACAGGATCGGCCATACCCCGTTCAATATCCAGGATTTCCTCCTTGATAGCGATGAGAGCGTCACAGAAACGATCCAACTCTGCTTTGGATTCGCTCTCCGTGGGCTCGATCATGAGCGTCCCGTGCACCGGGAAGGAGGTGGTGGGGGCGTGGAACCCGTAATCCATGAGGCGCTTGGACACATCCTCTTCGGTGATTCCGGTACGTTTTTTCAGGGGTCGCAGGTCCAGGATAAATTCGTGGGCTACCCAGCCTCCCTGACCCCGGTAAAGAATGGGGAAATGATCTTTGAGCCGCGCTGCCATGTAGTTGGCGTTGAGAATGGCCAGGCGCGTGGCCTGAGTAAGACCGGCACTGCCTAAAAGACGAATGTAAGCCCAGGAAATAGGCAGGATGCTGGCACTTCCCCAGGGGGCTGCGGAAACGGGGGTGATGCCCTTTTCCCCTCCGCATTTTGCTAGGGGATGGGTGGGCAAATAGGGCGCCAGGTCAGCTGTGACGCAAATGGGTCCCATGCCGGGGCCACCCCCGCCGTGAGGAATGGCAAAGGTCTTGTGCAAGTTGATGTGGCACACGTCCGCTCCCCACTCACCGAGCCGGGAGAGGCCTACTAAGGCGTTCAAGTTGGCCCCATCTAAATACACTAACCCGCCATGTTGGTGAATGAGTTCGCAGATGGTGGTGATCTGTTCTTCGAATACACCGTGGGTGGAGGGATAGGTGACCATGAAGGCGGAGAGATCTTCCTTGTGGGCGGCGGCCTTGGCCGCTAAATCCTGGATGTCGATATTGCCCTGTTCGTCGCATTCCACGATGACCACTTCCATGCCGGCCATGACGGAGCTGGCGGGGTTGGTGCCGTGGGCCGAGGCGGGGATTAGGCACACGCGGCGTTGCTCCTGGCCATGATCCCGATGGTAGGCCTGAATGACCATGAGCCCGGTAAACTCCCCCTGCGCGCCAGAGTTGGGCTGGAGGGAACAGGCGGCAAAGCCGGTGATGTCCGTGAGCCAGGTTTCCAGGTCTTTGAAGATCTGTTGGTAGCCCTGTGTCTGGTCGGCGGGGGCAAAAGGATGCAAGCGGTTGAAGGCCTCCCAGGATACAGGCAACATGAGGGTGGTGGCGTTGAGCTTCATGGTGCAAGAGCCCAGGGGAATCATGCTGGTGGTGAGGGATAGGTCCCGGGATTCCAATCGGTGGAGATAGCGCACCAGTTCCGTCTCGGAATGGTATTGGTTGAATACGGGGTGCGAGAGGAATGGTGTTTGGCGCTGGAGGGGGCCTTGGTATCCGGAATCCAATTGTTCTGCTAACGTTCTCAGCCGGGTGGGGTCAGTGCCGAATATTGATGCGAGGGTTTCCAAATCCTGGAGAGTTGTGGTCTCATCTAAAGAAATGCCCACGGTACCGTCCTCGTAAGGGCGAAGATTGATCTGTTTCTCCCAGGCGGCCTGTAGAATTTCTTCCGCAGATCTACCGTTGGGCCGCAGGCGCAGGGTGTCGAACCAGTGTTGGTGAACCAATTGGTGGCCCTGTTCCTGAAGAAGTGCGGCCAAAACTTTGGTGCGGTCGTGGATGCGCGTGGCGATGCGCTTCAATCCCCGGGGACCGTGGTACACGGCGTACATGCCGGCCATGATGGCCAGGAGTACCTGGGCGGTGCAGATGTTGGAGGTGGCTCGTTCCCGGCGGATGTGCTGTTCTCGGGTCTGGAGTGCCATACGCAGGGCCGGATTCCTCTGACGGTCTTTGGAAAGGCCGATGATGCGCCCGGGAATTTGCCGTTTGAAAGTTTCTTGGGTGGCGAAATAGGCCGCGTGAGGTCCCCCGTAACCCAGGGGAACGCCGAACCGTTGTGTATTCCCTACCGCAATATCCGCACCCAACTCACCGGGAGGGGTAAGCAAAACCAAGCTGAGAAGATCAGCGGCCATGACCACCGAAGCACCGGCGTCGTGGGCAGCCTGGCATAGGGATCGGTAATCGACGATCTGGCCATCGGTTGTGGGATACTGGAGAAGTAGACCAAAGGTATTTCCATCGAGTTGGAAAGAGTCGTGGGAGCCCACAACTAAGTCAATTCCCAGGGGTACGGCCCGGGTGTGCAGCACGGCAATGGTCTGGGGATGGCAGTCTTCGCTCACGAAAAAGCGGTTACGGTTACGATGGAAGCGGTGGAGCAGGGTCATGGCCTCAGCAGCCGCAGTGGCTTCATCTAAGAGGGAGGCATTCGCCAAAGGCAGACCAGTGAGATCGGACACCATGGTTTGAAAGTTCAAAAGGGCTTCCAACCGCCCCTGGGAGATTTCCGCTTGGTAAGGGGTGTACTGGGTGTACCAGCCGGGATTTTCTAGGATGTTACGTTGGATCACCGGGGGCGTGATGGTGTCGTAGTATCCCAGGCCAATGAAGGAACGATAGACCTCATTGCGGGCGGCAATGGCTTTTAATTGTTGTTGGAGAGCGTACTCATCTACTGGGTCACCTATCTGAAGCGGTTCCCTGGTGCGAATAGATTGGGGCAGGGCCTGGTCGATAAGTTCGTCAAGGGTAGCGACATTCAGAGTGGCGAGCATCGCAGCTACGTCGGTTTCGCGCGGTCCAAGATGGCGGTGCAGGAAGCGTTCCTCAGAATCCAGATGAATGGCCATGCGGGGTTCCTTCAATAATGTGCGTTAGGAGCTAAATAGGTGAACGAAAATTTAGGCCGGTTTAGGGATTGGATGCCATGTCAGGGATGGGGGATGATGTTGGAGGAATGGATTGATGGATGAATGGGGGCTACTTGGCCAACAAGGATTCAGCCGGAATGCCCAGTTCGTGGTGTAATGTTTTCATCATCTTCACTGTAAGGTTACGTTTTCCCTGGAGGATTTCAGTAGCCCTGTTTCGGCCACCAAGGTATCTACCCAAATCGGCTTTTTTCATGCCTAATTGATCCATCCGAAAACGGATAGCTTCAATAGGATCTGGTGGGGAAATGCGATGATGTTTATCCTCGTAATTTTCCACAAGGATGGCGAGAATCTCGAGTAAATCTCCTTCGGGTGTACCTGGAACTGCATCCCAAAGAGCTTCGATCTTTTTTAAGGCAGACCGGTAATCCTTCTCGTTTTTTATTAAATCAACGTTCATTTGTTAAACCTTTTCTGCGTTTATTTTATCGTATTGTTTATGGTTACCAACAAATCTTATGTAGATGATTTGGAACTGGTAATTAATGGCAACAACCAAACGGTATTTATTGCCCATGATGTTGAAAACCACTCTATTATTCTTTAAGATACTTGCAGTAGGGAATTCTTGTTGTACTTCGTGAGGTGTTTTCCATTGGGCGCTTCTTGCTTCGGCGTACCACGCTTTTAACGGTTGTTCAGCATCACGATGGCGTTGCCAGAATTCTTTAATTGTTCTCCTTGCAATTACTCTCATAAACGGTTAGAACTTAAAATTGTTCCCATATTGGGAACAACATTTTATACGGTCGTATTATTTTATAAACGGTGCCGGATATTAACAGGCTGAATAAGCTTTGTGTCGAGTGTGTAAATCATGCTTTCGTTACTCCACGGTGACGCTTTTGGCCAGGTTCCGGGGTTGGTCCACGTCGCAACCTCGCAGAACGGCGATATGGTAAGCCAGGAGTTGTAGGGGGATCGTGGCCAGGATGGGATTGAGGGCAAAGTGAACCGGAGGAATTTTGATGATGTGGTTGGAATATTCTCCTAATTCCTCTGCCGCCAAGGAGGTGATAATGATTATCCGGCCTCCCCGGGCCCGAACTTCCTCGATATTGGAAACGATCTTGTCGTAACCCCGCTTGGTGACAATGAATACCACCGGCATATTCTCGTCAATGAGGGCGATGGGGCCGTGTTTCATTTCCGCGGCCGGGTAACCTTCGGCATGGATGTAAGAAATCTCTTTCAGTTTCAAGGCTCCCTCCAGAGCCACGGGGAATTGGTAACCTCGCCCCAAGTACAGAAAATTGTTGGCTGTGTGGTAATCTTCAGCTATGGCCTGGATTTCCTCTGTTTGGGCCAGGATTTTGGAAATGTCTTTCGGGAGGGTGGGAATATGTCGAATAATGTCCTTTGTCCTGCTTTTCGCCAGGCCTTTTTGCTGTGCTAAGAGTAAAGCAAGCAGTACTAAGACGGTCACCTGGGAAGTAAAGGCCTTGGTAGAGGCCACGCCGATCTCCGGTCCGGCGTGGATATACACCCCGCAGTCTGTCTCCCGGGCGATAGTGCTCCCCACCACGTTGACGATACCCACCGCCAGGGCTCCTTTCTCCTTAGTCTTTTTTATGGCTGCAAGGGTATCTGCTGTTTCTCCCGATTGACTGATGGCCATTACTACACTTTGCGAGTCCAGGGCCACTTTACGATAGCGGAACTCGGAAGCGTATTCCACCCGCACGGGAATTTGGGCCAATTCCTCGATGAGGTAACCACCGATCAAACCGGCATGCCAGGAGGTGCCACAAGCCGTAATGATGATCTGGTTGGTCTCCAGGATGCGCGGCAACCAATCCTGCAAGCCACCTAATTTTACCGTGGCTGTCTCTAAGTCAATCCTTCCTCGGATGGCCTCTTGCACGGTGGTGGGTTGCTCGCAAATCTCCTTCAGCATGAAGTGATCATAACCGCCCTTTTCGATCTGCTCCAGATCGTACTCGATGCGCTCAATGTTTTTAATCACCAGGCGGTTCTCTCGGAGATTCCGCACTTCGTAAGACGTCTGGTCTACCACGGCCAGCTCTCCGTCTTCAAGATAGACAATATTTCGCGTGTAATCGATGAGTGGGGAGCTATCCGAGGCGATGATGATCTCCCCTTCACCGAGACCTAACACAAGTGGACTTCCCAGGCGCGCGGCGAGGAGTGTATTGGGGGACTGATTATCAATGATCACCAGACCGTAGGTGCCCACCACCTGATTCAGGGCGGCCCGAACGGCTTGATCGAAGGGGAGGTTTTCGTCTCGGGCCAAATAGGCGATAAACTGCACCAACACCTCCGTGTCCGTGTCGGAGGTGAAAGAGATGCCCGCGTCCCGTAGATATTGGCGCAGGGCGTGGTGGTTCTCGATAATCCCGTTGTGAACGAGGGTGAAACGTCCATCCCAAGAAGTGTGAGGATGGGCGTTTACATCATTGGGCGCTCCGTGGGTAGCCCAGCGGGTGTGACCGATACCGATAGTTCCTGTGACCGGGTGGGACTCGATTTTGGTCAACAGATCATTGACCTTCCCTTTACACTTGACGGTGGTAACCTGCTGATCGTGTAGAATGCCTACACCGGCGGAATCATATCCCCGGTATTCCAGGCGCCGAAGACCGTGTAAAATGACCTCCTTCGCCGGTCGATGACCGATATAGCCTACGATACCACACATAATTCGCTAACGATTAAAGAATATCCTCTCAACAGGTTTTCCCCATACCCCGTTTGAGATGAGTCGGTAATGTTAAAGAGTGTACCTGTTTGGTAAAGCTGCGTTTATTTCAGGCCGACTTTTTTCCACAACATTAACCCAGGACAGATGCCCGTAAGGCCGGCAAAGACCATCAAGACGACCGGGACCCACAAAAACCAGTGGGCGTTCTCAAAGCCAGTAAGCCAGATCCCGATGAAAAATAGAATTGCTAAAGTGAAAAATTGCATTCGAAGTGCAGTCATATTAAACCTCCTTTTTTGTGTAAGGAAATTGAGGATTATTCGTCAAATATTCAAACGTTGGATGGGAAACGAGTTCCAACCAACCTAGACATTCGTTTTGTCCTAAGGTTACGTGTATCCCCAACACCGGTTCCTGATTTTATTTGCCGATGAAATCATTAACAGGTTGGAGATGGGAAGAAGTTGGTTGTAATATTGTTAATGAGATTCGTTCTCAATAGGTTAATATAAAAGGTTATTTCGAGTCAATAAACATCTTTGAACAATGGGTAAACAAACGATGAACACAATGAAAGAATTCCCAGGCGCAACCTGGAGTAGACTTCAAGTTGGACTAATAATGGTTCTATTTACCGTGTCAGTAAACTGGGCTGACCAGCGCTCCTATGTCTGGACGTATGAATATTCGACCCTTGAAGCTGGTGAGGCGGAGTTCGAGCAGTATTACACTATTTCTTCACCTAACAGAGGGTCTTTACAGGGAACCACAACCACGGAACTCAATCTTGAGTTTGAAGTGGGTATGACCGATCGGTTCGATTTCGGATTGTATCAGGTATTCGAGCAGTTACCAGAAAATTCCCTCCGTTACGTTGGTTACAAACTACGCTTCCGTTACCGTTTTGCCGAGCAAGGACGCTATTTTCTTGACCCCCTCTTTTACCTGGAGTACAAAGGTAAACCGGATTTCTTTCGCCATGCAATAGAGGGCAAGATCATTCTCGCAAAGACTATGGGGAATTGGAATGTGGCCTTGAATCCTGCCTGGGAATTTGCTAAAGAGGGCGATGAACAGGAATTGGAATGGGAGTACACCGCCGGTGTGAATTACAGAATTGCCCCACTGTTACGCTTGGGTCTCGAAACCTTTGGTAATGCTAACCGGCAGTACTGGGGACCGGTAATCGCCCATGGTGTCGGTGATCTTTGGGTCTCCTTAGGGTCGGGCTTTGCTTTGACTACCGTTCCCAATGATCAGCCCGAATTCATGATGCGGCTTTTAATCGGCGTAAGAGTACGCTAATGGTATTACACGTGAGTTTAGTCAAATACCCAGAGGGGAATCGAATATTTTGTCGTCTGGGTGACATTAAACCCTCGCCTACGAGCTTAAACTCGTTTAGCACACGAGAACCATTCAAGGCAACTATGTTACTTAGAAGAAGGAGATAAGGCATGAATAAACGTTACATTGCGAGTCGAAGTTCGAGGATTGCGAGGCCCTTTTTAGGGGTCGCTCTCTTAGGGTTTATATTCAACTTGGTCATCGCCCAGACAGAGTTCCAGGTGACCAATTCGGGCACCTCCGCCTATCTTATCGATGGGGTGGCTAATCCTTCCCTGGTGTTTATGCGTGATTCCACCTACATCTTTCACGTGAACGCTCCCGGGCATCCTTTCTGGATCAAGACGGTCCAGTCAACTGGTACGGGGAATGCCTACAACAATGGGGTGACCGGAAACGGGGTTCAGCAGGGCGACCTGGTCTTTACCGTTCCTTCCGATGCCCCGGATCAACTCTACTACAACTGTGAGTTTCATGTAAACATGACTGGTGGGATAACGGTTACCACGGTGGTTTCGGTTAATGAGACCAGCCCTTTGCCACAAACGTTTTCGTTGCAGCAAAATTTCCCCAACCCTTTTAATCCAGGAACTTTGATCCAGTACCAAATCCCGGCACGGACCCAAGTGGAGTTGGTTGTCTACGATCTCTCCGGTAAAAAGGTGAGAACTCTAGTAAACGCCACTCAAGAAAGTGGAATGAAGACAGTCACCTGGAATGGTAAAGATGAACAGGGACGTAGCGTAGCCGCTGGTGTGTATGTCTACCGCCTCCAGGCAGGTGGCTATATGGAAACCAAGAAGATGGTTTTGTTGAAGTAAGATTATGTGATGCTGTCTTAACGCTGAGTCCTTTGTTCGGTATTAACGAATCAACTCCGTCTCTGGGAAAAACGAAGCCCAGGCAAACCAGAAAGCCGTGGTCACCGGGATACGCTCCAAGGAAGACGATCCGGCGATATTACTTCGGCCATCTTTCAGGTTCCAGCTAAGGTTTTTGCTCGTTAGCCTAATTGTATCATCGTTGACGGTGATATCGTCAGTGGATTGGTAATCGAGACTCGTTATGGAGTACGCCATGACAGTGTTGGTTTTCTGGTTAAAATAAACTAACACAGCATCGTGGCTGCTCTCGATGATTTTGTACCTGTATTCTTTCATGAAAGCCTTGGTGACAGCAACTTCCTTACCTTTGAGTCTTAAACCGAAAACTACTTCCTTTGCTCCTAGTTGGTTAAAATTGTTGATTCGACCGAAGATTCCCAATTTGGTTTTGTCGGTGAAGTAGGATTCGTAATAAGACCCGGCTTTCCCCTTCGAAGATTTGCGGAGAATCAATCCCTGGGGATATTGATTTCGGAACTCCTGGTAGGTGGTGTAAAAAACTGGGTAGGGGGTCAAGGCCGTTCCTTCCATTGGTCCGGAAATACACTCACCCAAAACTTGTGACCAAAGGGAGCCCGTCTCCCGGTCCCGTAACACCAAAGCATCCTGCCAGAGGGACCCGGAGGCCTCGAAGGTCAGGTGTTTTTCCTGGACTGTGGCGGTATAAACTATACCGGTATAACACAGGGGTCACCAGGTAACCGCAATGGCGGTGCCTCCGATCATATCATTCACCACTTCGTGTTCGTCTAAGTGCCAGGTGCTGTAAGCCTTGACCTCTTCGCCAGCGGTGACCACCAAGAGGGGTTCTTCCTTGTAGTAAAGAGAGTCGGCTGTTTCAATGGGAATAAATTGAGGATCGAAAATAGCCGGAATGTCCCCTGGTTTTAAAACGGTGTACAGAGTATGACCCCGCAGTTCAATCATTTCAGACTTCGAACGCTGACCGGCAGCTGTCTCTGCCAGACACAAAATTAGAAAAAGATTAATGGCCAACCACCAACTTGAGGATATCAGGTAAGACGGTACCGTCTTCGGATTGCTACAAGATATTCGCTTCGTCATTATCGCAGAGTAAATTAGGCCATCTAAAGTTGTAGGAAGCAAGTTAAAAATCAGGAAGGGTCTTGCTTAATTAGAGTACCGGATACTGAGGTTATACTGTTTCTATACTCTTTTTCTCTCAAAATAGTCTTATTTTCCCCTCCTTCTATTTTGACTCTGCCATGGAAAGAATAAATGACATTACCCCTGTCCAGACGATACGACTAAGGCTAATCCCATAACCATGTCTGACCGTCTCTATCCCCTTAGCATTAGCCGTCTTCTGCGCTGGATTCTACGGGAATTGGATCAAGGCACCGTTTTCGGGGTACACCGGGAACTGTTCTTTATACCCCGACCTGACGATCCCTTTAGGATGCACCGTTATGGTAATTTATTGGAAACACCCTTAGGCGTAGCAGCCGGTCCCCATACCCAGATGGCTCAGAATATCGTTTTATCCTGGCTTATGGGTGCACGTTACATAGAGCTTAAAACAGTTCAAACCCTTGACGATTTGGAAGTGTCCAAACCTTGTATCGACATGGAAGACGAAGGCTATAATTGTGAATGGTCCCAGGAGTTGCGCTTGCAGCAGTCATTCGAAGAATATTTAAAGGCGTGGGTTTTAATTCATGTTTTAAGGGATCGGCTTGGTTGGAGTGGTGACGGTGAGTTAGGTTGTATTTTTAACATGAGCGTGGGCTATAACCTGTCGGGCATACGCCAGCCCAATGTTCAGCACTTTTTGGATCAAATGGAAAATTGCCAGGTGGAATTAGAGCGTATCAAAGAAGTGCTTAGTCCCCTCTATCCACGAGTGAAGGACCTGCCAATTCCTTCCCAAATATCTGATAATGTCACTCTTTCCACCATGCACGGTTGTCCTCCGGATGAGATCGAGCGCATCGCCCGGTATCTTTTAGAAGAACGAGGGTATCACACCACGATCAAGTTGAATCCCACTCTCTTAGGGCCGGAGCACCTGAGGGAAATCCTCCACAACCGTCTAGGTTATAAGGAGGTGGTGGTCCCCGATGAAGCCTTCGAACACGATTTGGAATACTCAGTTGCAGTAAGCCTCATTCGTCGGTTACAAGAGGTAGCCGAAAAGAGAGGGGTCCAGTTTGGCTTGAAATTGACGAATACCTTGGAGGTGGAAAACCACAAGTCCATATTCCCCGAAAGAGAGAAACGGATGTATTTGAGCGGCCGCGCGCTCCACCCGATTAGTGTGAATTTAGCCGCGCAGTTGCAACGTGATTTCGAGGGGCAATTGGATATTTCCTTCTGTGCTGGGGTGGATGCTTTCAATGTGGTGGAGGTGTTGGCGGCGGACTTGAGTCCCGTCACGGTATGTACGGACCTCTTGAAGCCTGGGGGCTATACCCGACTTGGTCAATACCTGGAACAGATACGAGGGAAAATGGCGCTAAGCAAAGCCGATTCCATATCTGCCTATATCATTGCTCGAGCGGGGGGAAATCAGGATGTCTCCATGTCAGCGCTGGCCAATTTGGAACACTATGCCAATGAAGTATTGAATAAAAAAGCTTACAAGAAGGGCATCCGGTATTTTGAATCCATTAAGATGGAACGAGTCTTGACTCCCTTCGATTGCGTTCACGCACCTTGTATAGGTGCCTGTGCTACCGACCAGGAAATTCCTTCCTATTTGTATTACGTGGCAAATGGGGATTTTAACCGGGCCCGTCAGGTGATTCTCCAAACCAACCCCCTCCCGGGTATCACCGGATATGTTTGCGACCACTTGTGCCAGTTGAAGTGCACGCGGAATAACATAGACGATAGCCTGCTGATCCGTGAGATTAAGCGGTTTGCCATGGAACATTCTGATCCGCAAGAGCTGAAGCCCGATCCTTCCAATGGCCTCCGGGTGGCCATCATTGGTGGTGGGCCGGCGGGACTAAGCTGTGCCTTTTTCCTAGCCTTGCGTGGTTTCAAGGTCGATCTTTATGAAACAAAATCCTTTGCCGGAGGCATGGTCTCCCAGGCCATCCCCAAATTCCGCATGCCGGTAGGTCCTATTGAGCAGGACATTAATCGAATCCGGGCGTTAGGGGTCAATTTTCACTTGGGTGTTGAAGTGGATCAAACCCTATTCGAACGGTTGCGGGAAAAGTATGACTACCTTTACCTGGCCGTTGGAGCCCAACAGAATCGTCCTCTGGGAATTCCTGGTGAACATTTGCCTAATGTATTAGAGCCATTGAAGTTTCTATCTCGTCTTCGTCGGGGGCAAGGGGTGAAGATTGGGAACCGGGTGGCCGTAGTAGGTGGAGGGAACACGGCTTTGGATGCAGCCCGCTCGGCCCGTCGCCTGGGATCAGAGGTTACCATTTTATACCGCCGTACTCGCCGGGAGATGCCCGCCGATGGGGAAGAGGTAGAAGCCGCCCTGGAGGAAGGAATTCAATTGGTGGAACTCGTCGCCCCTAAGGGGATTGAACCTGCTCCGGGTGGGAGTGCCGTGCTGACCTGTTCCCGGATGGCCCTGGGAGAAAAAGATGCCAGTGGCCGACCCCGACCGGTTGAAATCGATGGTTCGGCAGTCAAGTGGGCATTCGATACGATCATTCCTGCAATCGGACAGGAGGTGATCTTGGACTTTTTGTCTCTGGATGATCTGACGGTAGACACCACCACTGGTGAAACTCGGTTGAAAAATGTCTTCGCCGGTGGAGATTTAGTACGGGGTGCTTCATCGGTAATCAATGCCGTAGGAGATGGGCGGAAAGCTGCTTATCAAATAATGTACAAAGCTCAGCTCGATGCTTTACTGCCTCACCATAACAATGAACTTCGACTTGCTAAAGAGGATTACCAGAAGAAATTAGCCCGGCGCGTGTTTTCTAAAGCCGATCCTGTATTACCATTGTCTCAAAGAAGTGGTGCTGAGTTGGTCAGTCGCACCTTGACGGTTACGGAATCTCAGCAGGAAGCACAGCGCTGTCTATTGTGTGATGACGTATGTGATATTTGTGTAAGCGTCTGTCCTAACCTGGCGAACATTTCTTACCGTGCCCAACCGCGGGACTATCCCGTTTATTCCGTGTCTAAAAACGATGCTGGATTCCAGGCCCAACGTACCGGGACCCTGCGTCTGGCCCAACCTGTCCAGGTGCTGAATATTGCCGACTTCTGTAACGAATGCGGGAATTGCACTACCTTTTGTCCCACGGCCGGGGAACCCTACCGGGATAAACCCCGCTTCTTTCTCACCAGGGAGAGTTTTGAAAAGGAAGATGGGGGTTATTTTCTGGATCGGAGAATACTATACCATAAGAACAAGGGTCGGGAATGCCGGTTAGAATGGGAAGAGAAACAACTTCAGTATGAAGACGAATCTTTGAAAGCAATTTTGGACCTTGAGACTTTAGACGTAGAAGAAATCACCTTTAAGACGGATGTGCAGAACTACTCCCTGGCGCAAGCTGCTGAGATGGTTCTGCTGTTGACCCAGGTGAAAGATATTGCCATATTACGGACGAAATAGAGACTTAGATGAGCCGCATTCTTATTAAAAACCCCCTCATGGTTGCCACCATGAATGACCGGCACGAAGAATTTCGTGGAGGACATATTCTCATTGAAGATGA
>CAZBEL010000004.1:0-22663 GCA_964490885.1 uncultured bacterium | reverse complement strand
ACGTTCATTAAAGAGTTAAAGGCCAAAGCCAAGGACGCCCCCGAAGTCATCATTGCCACTGACCCTGACCGGGAAGGTGAAGCCATTGCAGCGCATATCGCCAGTGAAATCCCAAACACGAAAATCCCCCGGGTTCAGTTTACTGAAATCACCAAACAGGGTATATTGGAAGGCATGGCGAACCGGGGAGAAATTAACCAACACTTGGTCCAAGCCCAGTGGGCTCGCAGGATTCTCGACCGCCTGGTGGGGTACAAACTTTCACCAGTGCTCTGGAACACGCTACAGAAAAACATGAAGTTCGTAAAAGAGTCCCTCTCTGCCGGGCGGGTTCAATCGGCAGCCGTCAAGATCATCGTGGATCGGGAAAGGGCCCGCGCCCGCTTCCGACAGGCCACATTCTACGACCTTAAGGCTTGGTTGCTTAACGAAAACATGGACGTTTTCAACGCCACGCTAACAAAACTGAACCATAAACGCCTGGCTACCGGGAAGGATTTCAATCCCCAAACGGGAGAACTCACTAATCCAGATGTAGTCCTTTTGAGTTCCTCTCAGGCAGAGGCGTTGGTTGATGAATTAAAGCCCGGTCCGTGGGTCGTTGCCAACATCGAGGAAAAACCCCAAACTACCCGACCACGTCCGCCCTTCACTACCAGTACCCTGCAACAGGAAGCCGCTTACCGCCTCCGTTTTACCCCGCGGAAAACCATGCGCATCGCCCAGGGGCTTTACGAGGCCGGATTCATCACTTACATGCGTACAGATTCCACCCATCTCTCTTCTGAAGCACTCTCGGCCGCCCGTCAGGAGGTCATTCAACGCTTTGGCGATGAGTATCTGCCAGCCCAACCTATCCAGTACAAATCCAAAGTGAAAAACATCCAGGAGGCCCACGAAGCTATCCGTCCAGCTGGAAGTCGCTTTACCAACCCAGAAGGTCTTCCGCGTACTCTGGGCCCCGACGCTCAACGATTATATACCCTCATCTGGAAGCGAACCTTGGCTTGCCAGATGAAACCGGCCCGCTGGAAACAGACTATCGTGGCCATTACAAACCAAAAAGCCGAGTTCAGCGCTACCGGTAAGGTAATCTTATTCCCCGGTTTCATGCGCGTTTACGACGATAAAGCTACTCCCGACGGAAGGCTGGGAAAAGATCAGGAGCGTCTCTTGCCCCCTCTCCGACCAAAGGAACACTTAAGCTGCGAAAAGTTACAGGCCGAACAACACACAACCAAACCCCCACCCCGTTTCACTGAAGCTACTTTAGTGAAGGAATTAGAAGCCCAGGGAATCGGCCGCCCCTCAACCTATGCTTCCATTATCAATAAAATTGTCCAACGTGACTATGTGGAAATCAAAAAAGGAACCCTCGTTCCCACGTTCCTGGCAGTGGCCGTCACCCAGCTCTTGGAAAATCACTTCGAACCCTTAGTAGACACTCAGTTCACCGCTCAAATGGAGGATAACTTAGACGCCATTTCCCGGGGGGAACTGAAACCCAAACCCTTTATGAAACAGTTCTACTTTGGAGATGATCAGATACGCGGATTGGCGGATATGCTCCAGGAGAAAATCGACATCGCAGCGGCGTGCACTATTAATGTAGCTACGGATGACAAAGAACCCGTTGTAGCCCGGGTGGGCAACTACGGTCCTTACCTGCAACAAGGGTCTTTGCGGAAAAAAATCCCTTCTTATGTAGCTCCCGGCGACCTCACCCCGGAGAAAGCCGAAGAAATCATAAAAGGAAATGAGGAACAACACTTAGTTGTGGGCATTGATCCTGAAACTGGGGCAACCATTTATCTCCGCGAGGGACCTTACGGCCCCTACCTTCAGTTAGGAGAAACAAAAACCAGACGCTCTTTACCTAAGGACCTACAACCCGAAGAAGTGGACTTGGAAACGGCCCTTAAACTTCTATCGTTACCGCGCACTGTGGGTGTGCATCCAGAGACCAAAGAAGAGATCAAAGCCGACTATGGACGCTATGGACCTTATTTGAAAATGGGTAGCCAGAATGCAAAATTGAGGCCTCCCTTAACGCCTTTGAACATTACCCTAGAGCAAGCGGTGGCTGTTTTGAATCAGCGGAAACACCCTGGCCCGGGACGTATGCTTGGGCAACATTCAAAAACGGGAGAAACCTTGTTCCTGAAAGAAGGGCGTTACGGGCCCTATGTCACCGATGGATCGGTGAATGCCTCCTTGCCCAAAGATTTAGAACCGGCAACCCTGACTCTGGATATGGCTGAAGAACTCATTAATCAAAAACGAGCAGCAGGACCCACAAAACGTAAAAGGAAAAAAAGATGAGATACTCCTTACTGTTACTCCTTTTCACAACTACCCTTTTTTCTTCAACGGATAAAGATAACCTGGTGATCGAGTTAGAAAAAAGTCTCATGGCTCCGTGTTGTTATGGCGGTACGGTCTACGACCACGGCCACCCCGAGATGGAGGCCGAGATCAAGGCATTAGTGGAAGCGGGAAAGACTAAACAAGAAATCCTGGATTTGTATAAAGAACGTTATGGAGAGCGCATTCTGGCTATCCCGGTTGCCAAGGGTTTCAATTTAATGGCCTGGGTGGCCCCCGTCATCATCGCCGTCATCGGTTTCCTCATTGTTGGACTCTACTTAAAAACCACAAAGAAAACACCGCCGCCTCCTTCATCAGAGTCCAAAGGTAAAACCGTTCCCTATAACGACGAGATCGAGAAGGAATTGAAAGCCATGGATCAAGATTGAGACACTAACAATGAATATAAAAACTATAGAAAAAATCGTTTCCCTTTGCAAACGGCGGGGGTTCATTTTCCAGAGTTCTGAAATTTACGGTGGTTTAGGCTCCACCTGGGATTACGGTCCCTTAGGTGTGGAAATGAAAAAGAAAATCAAGGACGCCTGGTGGCAAAATATGGTGACTGCTCGTGACAATGTAGTAGGAATGGATGCGGCGATCCTCATGCATGCCGCCGTTTGGGCCGCCAGCGGGCACGAGAAACACTTTCACGATCCTCTCATTGACTGTCGTAATTGTAAAAGTCGCTTCCGCGCCGACCAAATAAACCAGGATAAGCCGTGCCCGAAATGTGGAGTTATGGATTGGACCGAACCGCGCCAGTTCAACCTCATGTTTAAGACTACCATTGGGCCGGTAGAGGATTCCGATGAAGTGACCTATTTACGCCCGGAAACAGCCCAGGGTATCTTTGTTAACTTTGCGAACGTGCAAACTACCTCCCGTCAAAAACTTCCCTTCGGCATTGCCCAGATGGGTAAGGCCTTCCGTAACGAGATCACCACCGGGAATTTCCTGTTCCGCACCAGGGAATTTGAGCAGATGGAAATGGAATTTTTCGTCCGCCCAGAAGAGACTACCACCTGGTTAGAATACTGGTGCAAGGAACGCCTGGAATGGTACCAGAACCTGGGTATAAATAAGGAGAAACTCCGTCTAAGGTCCCACGAGCCCGACGAGCTTGCCCATTATTCAGCTGCATGTTACGATGTGGAATACAACTTTCCTTTTGGCTGGTCAGAATTAGAAGGAATCGCCGACCGGGGGACTTTCGACTTGGATCAACATAATAAGCACAGTAAGAAAAAGCAGACCTATTTCGATCCAGAGACTAACCGTCATTTAGTTCCTGCAGTAGTAGAGACCTCAGCAGGTGTAGACCGTACCTTTTTAACCTGTCTGGTAGACGCTTATCATGAAGAAGAAGTACGGGGTGAAACACGGACCGTTTTAAAACTGAGCCCGCGGATTGCCCCCATTACCTGCGCCGTATTCCCCTTAGTCAACCGGGACGGACAACCAGAAAAAGCACGGAACATCGTCGAGACCCTGCGTCAATCCTTCAGCGCATTTTACGACAGCGGTGGGTCTATTGGTCGGCGCTACCGCCGCCAGGACGAAGCGGGCACTCCCTTTGGGATCACCGTGGACCACCAAACTTTTGAAGACGACACGGTCACCCTCCGGGATAGGGATACCATGGAACAGGTACGCATACCCGTAGAAAGAATTACTGCAGAAATCCAGAAGCGACTAAATGTGACGTAGTCAACCACACGTGACTTTAAAACCAAGCAAGGGTTTATGAATCAGCATTTGACCTTCCGTTCGGGGAACCCCGCGCTCCGCGCCAGTACTTTCCTGGAAGTGGCAGGGACTAGCGCGAAAACGATGACGATCAGTGGTACGGTTAATAAGACTGCTGGCGCATTGCTACTCCTTATGACCACGGCCCTTTTCACCTGGAATCTGGCCCCCACCGATCCCCGGATAACCGGTTTTATGTTGGTAGGGGTTATCGGTGGCTTTATTATGGCAATCATTACGGTATTCAAAAAGCTATGGGCCCCCTACACCGTCCCTATTTATGCCCTATTGGAGGGGCTGGCCTTGGGAGGAATTTCGCGTCTGTTTGAAAATTCCTATCCCGGGATTGTCAACCAGGCAGTCTTTCTCACCTTCGGTACCTTAGGAGCCCTTTTGCTGGCCTACCGCTCCGGGCTTATCAAACCCACGGAGAATTTCAAACTGGGTGTATTTGCGGCTACGGGCGGGATCGCTTTCCTTTACTTTTTGAGTTTTATCATGAGTTTCTTCGGGGTTCAAATCCCCCTGATTCACAGCAATTCCACTTTTGGGATTCTCTTCAGTTTCGGGGTGGTGATTATCGCTGCCCTGAACTTAGTGCTCGATTTTGACTTCATCGAGGAGGGGAGTGAGAAAGGTGCCCCTAAATATATGGAATGGTACGGGGCCTTTGGTCTGTTAGTAACCTTAGTATGGCTCTACCTGGAAATCTTGCGTCTCCTGGCGAAGCTACAATCCCGGAGAAGCTAAGACTGCTCTAACCTTTGCGGCGGTTCACTTAGAAGTAGAACCCTGTTAATATCCTACAGCTTCGTTTTCCCCGCGGGGATCAGCGCCACCATACAGTCCATCTTCCAGTATTAATATTCCATTGGCACGACCAATAGCGTCCCCAGGGTAGATTTGCAGCACATGTCCCTTTTGTTCCAGGTTGCGTTGAACGTCAACCGAAAGGGCCCATGGCTCTGCGAAAATAATATCCGGTAGCCACTGGGAATGCACCCTCGGTGCAGCGACAGCTTCCTGAATATCCATATCAAACTCCACAACATTCAGAATGACCTGCAGAACAGTGGTGATGATTTTCGAACCGCCGGGAGTGCCAATCACCATAAAAAGTTGTCCATCCCGTAGTACAATGGTGGGCGTCATGGAGCTGAGGGGACGTTGCCCGGCCTGAATAGCGTTGGCTTCATTCCCCACCAAACCATATACATTAGGAACGCCCGGTTTAAGAGAGAAGTCATCCATCTCATTGTTAAGAAAGAAGCCCGCCCCTTCTACTAATACGCCACAACCAAAGCTCGTATTAATGGTGGTAGTTACACTAACAGCATTCCCTTCCTTATCCACCACTGAATAATGGGTGGTTTCCTGGCTCTCGGCAGGGGGAGGTAAACCAGCGTAGATTGACGAACTAGGGGTAGCTGAGATGGGATCAAAATCCCTTATACGTTCTCGGGCATAGTATTTTGAGGTGAGCGTAGCTACAGGGACATCCCAGAAATCCGAATCACCTAACAGTTCGGCGCGGTCCGCGTAGGCCCGGCGTTCCACCTCGGTTAACAGATGCACGTAGGCGGAGGAGTTCCATCCCAGGGAATCCAACGGGAAGGATTCCAACATGTTCAACATCTCCACCAACAAAACGCCTCCCGAACTGGGTGGCCCCATGGAGATGATCGTATAATTCTTATAGGAACCCTCCATCGGAGGTCGAAACTTGGAGTGGTAATTCTGCAAATCCTCATGGGTAATGATTCCATTTCCAGCTTGCATTTCAGCTACGATGTAATCGGCGACTTTCCCTTCATAAAACCCCTCTCGACCATAGCGGGCAATGAGTTTCAGCGTACGGGCCAGGTCCCTTTGAATTAGTCGATCACCCTCCTGCCAGGAAGTTCCATCGCGTTTTATGAATACCTTGGCGGCACCATCATCCTGAGCGAAAAAGTCACGATAGGCGTTTAATAGTTGGGCGTACCGCCGCGTGAGGGGAAAGCCGTGCAAGGCCAGATAAATCGCCGGACGTAACAATTGTTGCCTGGAAATCCGACCCGATCCGTAGGTTTCCCAGGCTTTCAATAATCCATCTACCGACCCAGGAACTCCCGCAGCCAGGACCCCAGAGAGGGAGGCTCCCGGTAGCACATTCCCGGCAGAATCAAGGTACATGTCCCGAAAGGCTAAAGCCGGTGCCTTTTCCCGGTAATCCAGGGTAAACGTTAAACCGTTTCTGAAACGAGCCACCATGAACCCGCCTCCCCCGATGTTTCCGGCCTGGGGATAGGTCACGGCCAGGGCAAACCCGGTGGCCACGGCAGCGTCCACGGCGTTGCCCCCTTGCTTTAATATCTCCACCCCCACTTCAGAAGCCCAACGACTGGCACTAACGACCATACCATTTTGGGCATAAACCGGGCGGGTAGCCGCGGCGAAACTGAATTGTAACAAGCTAAAATAAATACCCAGTACGAGCGAGAAAATTCGTTTTCCCATCTTATTAGCCTTTCTCGGTTTCGTCATCATTATTCTTAGCTTCAATAATCGAACTCGCTGTTTCCGATGAACTCCCGCAGGATGGAAATGCCCGGTACTAACCGCTCTTCCAACGGTTCCAAAAACATTAGTAAACAGGTAAGTTGAAGAACCTTATTGGCAATCTCGCCATTTTCGTTCACTGCTTTTAAAAGGGGCTTTACATAACTACAAAGAACGGGGAGTTCATAAACCAGAGAAGAGTTGAACATGATGTTGGCCTCTTCCTGATAGGGGAAAATGTTCTTTTCCTCACCCTGTCTGACCGATGGCCAGCGCAGTAAAGTTTCTTCCGGAGAGTATCCCCGGAATTTATGATCCCGACATAACCGGCGTAACAGCCGCAGGTCAGAAGTAGAAACGCGATGGGTGGCATCGATATTCAATTGAGTAATGGCACTAACGTATATTTGGTGTAGGTGATCCTTGCCAAACATATCCGAGATTAGGGGATTCAATCCGTGGATCCCTTCTAAGAGAATGAAACAATTATCCTTCAACTGCACGGTCTGGTTTGTGTCGTATCCCTTACCCGTCTCAAAATCGAATTTCCGTTTGGGTACCGGTTTTCCAGCCAACAACTGATTGATGCGAACTCCCAATAAATCTAAATCCAAAGCACTAATGGACTCGAAATCGCGGTTGCCTTCGTCGTCCACAGGAATCTTCTCCCGGTCAATAAAATAGTCATCCATGGAAATGGATATGGTCTGAAAACCGTTCACGCGAAGTTGAATCCCCAGGCGCTTGGCGAATGTTGTTTTCCCCGAAGCGGAAGGACCGGCAATGGTAACTAAGCGGCGGTGAGGGAAACCAGCACCAATTTGGTCAGCGAGTTGGCTTAATTTCTTTTCGTGCAAACCTTCAGCAACCCACATCATCTCTTTGATTCGGTTGTTATGAATCAACCGATTCAAATCTCCTAACGTAGACACCCCTAACAATGCGCCCCAGCGCTCGTGCTCCTCAAAGGTGGCAAATAATTTCGGACAATCGTGAAATGGCTGCAATTTTCCGGGCGCCAGTAAGGTGGGAAAACGTAATATAAAACCATAGTGATACTGAAGAAGGGTGAAAGGTTTCAGGACCCGTTTATCCTGTTCCATAGGCTCGATCTGGTAATCCCAGTACGACCCGAAGCGCACAATGGGAACCGGATCCACGTCCC
Source organism: uncultured bacterium (assembly GCA_964490885.1). Classification (GTDB taxonomy): domain Bacteria; phylum Fidelibacterota; class Marinisomatia; order Marinisomatales; family TCS56; genus CAZBEL01. The sequence goes on along the minus strand of CAZBEL010000004.1, from coordinate 14,841 downwards.
ATTGCTCCATGATCATGAGTTTACTGGATGACTGCTTTGCCTTGAAGTCGGCCAATACTTTCCGTCGGGGAAGACTCCCAAACTCGACGGGGGTTTCGTTTTCTACAAAATGAATGAGCCTGGCTTCTAACTGTTTAATTTCAGCGGACGTGAAAGGCTTTCCGTCGGCGGCATGACAAAAATATCCATCGGCGATGGAGTGTTCGATGACCAACTGCCGTCGGGAGGCAAATAGCTCTTTAAATGCGCACGAAAGTAAAAAGGCCAGAGTGGCCTGTGTGGATTCAAGGGCCATGTAAACTATTCCCCAATGATCTTTACTAAGACCCGTTTTCTGCGGCGTCCATCGAATTCCCCGTAGAAGATTTGCTCCCAGGGGCCAAAGTGCAATTGTCCATCGGTAACGGCCACGACTACCTCCCGGCCCATGATCTGGCGCTTGTGATGAGCGTCCCCGTTATCCTCCCCGGTGCGGTTATGGTCATACCGTTCCAGGGGCTCGTGGGGCGCTAAACCTTCCAACCAGCGCTTATAATCCCGGTGAAGGCCAGGTTCATCATCATTAATAAAGACCGAAGCGGTTATGTGCATGGCGTTCACCAGACACAGGCCATTTTGAATACCGCTCTGCCGGACGACCCGTTCCACCTCTGGTGTTATGTTTATGAACTCCATGCGAGCAGGTACTTGGAACCATAGTTCTTCGTGATAGGATTGCATAATCACTCCTGAGTTATTAGCAGGTTTTCGATTAATTGAATAAGAATACTACTCCCTACCAACATAGCTTGTTCCTCAAAATCGAAATGGGAACAGTGGTGGGGAACGCTCCCTACATCCTGGTCCTGGGGAGCCGAACCTACAAAAAAGAAACACCCTGGCACCTGTTGGGTGTAATAACTAAAATCCTCGCCACCCATGGAAAGGTAAGGTGTCCCGGCTTTTGACCCAACGATTTCCCGGGCAGCTTCGAACACCTTTCCCGTGGGAAGGGGAGCGTTCACTGTTGGTGGATACTTATCATCGTAATGCAGGTCAATCTCTGCTCCATGCACCTGTTCAAAACCGTTGAGAATATCCTGCAGGCGTTTTTTCACCATTTGCCGGTTGGTCTCGGTATAAGCCCGTACCGTCCCTTGAAGGGTTACCTTGTCGGCTATAACGTTAAAATTGTGGCCACCACTTATTTTCCCCACCGACACAACTGTGCTTTCTAGAGGATTGGTATTACGGCTCACAATGGTTTGGAGCGTGGAAATAATCTCGGCGGCAACAACAATGGCATCAACTGTTCCCTGGGGCGCTGCACCGTGACCGCCAGTTCCTTTAACGACAATCTCGAACTTATCAGCGGCAGCTAAGATGGGACCTTCCTTCACCCCCACCTCACCGTAAGGTTGATAATTCCATAAGTGCAGTCCATAGATCTCATCTACTCCTTCCAGGCAGCCATCTGCAATCATGGCCACGGCGCCCGCTTCACCCTCCTCGGCTGGCTGGAAAATCAGCCGCACCGTTCCCCTGAGTTTTTCTCTCCAGCCAGCCAGGACTCGAGCGACACCGAGTAACATGGCTGTATGTCCATCATGTCCACAAGCGTGCATGACGCCGGGGATCTCCGAACGATAGGGCACATTGTTCGTCTCCTGGATAGGTAAGGCATCCATATCGGCCCGCAAGGCAATACAAGGCCCAGGCTTGGCACCTACAATTCCACCCACCACACCAGTCTTTCCCACTCCCGTTTTTACCTCCAATCCCAAAGTCTGCAACTGGTCAGCAATAACTCCCGCCGTACGCTGCACCTCGAATCCCAACTCGGGATGACGATGGAAATCTCTGCGGAGGGTGATGATTTCTTTTTCAAGCTTCTGGATTTCGGGACGAATTTTAGGTATCATGGGAGTCCTTCTATGTTTTGAATCACGCGGGTTAGAAAACGCAGGAGAGAGTCTTTCACGCTATTGGCAGTTTCGATGACTTCTTCGTGACTGAGAGGCGCGTCGCTGAGACCGGCGGCAAAATTGGTTAGCATGGATATGGCCAAGGGCTTCAGCCCATGCGAGCCTGCCCACTTGATCTCGGGGACGGTACTCATACCTACTGCCGCGCCCCCCAGGGACTGAAAGTAACGAATTTCATCTGGTGTTTCATAGGCTGGCCCCAGGGTCCAACAATAAATTCCTTCCCTTAGCGTTGTCTCTACTTCCTGGGCCGAACGTCGTGCTATCTTCAACAAAGCTGGAACATAATAAGGTAAATTTGTAACCGGTTGTGGTTGTTGGGGACTCTCTTGAAAAGTGCAGTCCAGATGACCGGTGAGGAGCATGAGGGAACCGGGGGTGAACTCGGACTTGAGAGAACCAGCCGCATTGGTGATGATGACCCGTTTAACCCCCAAGGCGTGAAACAAGCGGATAGGTAAAGTAACGATCTCCAACCCATGACCTTCATACAGGTGAAAGCGTCCTTTGGCTACGATTAATGGAATGCCGTCGAGATTACCAAACACAAATTCCCCGTGATGTCCTTCTACGGTGGGTAAGGGATAGTTGGGAATGGAGGTATACGGAATCACCTGGGGCTGGGCCAGTCCGTCTGTAAAAGCCCCTAATCCCGAACCCAGCACTACGGCAATACGGCCCTCGATATCAACTTGCGACCGAAGGTACCGTACCATTCTATCTAAGTCATCGGATTTCAAACCATAGCTTCCTGATGAACCGCTAGTTGACCACAACCAGCGTTGATTTCCGTCCCTTTACTCCAACGAACGGTAACGGTGAACGGCGCCTGGTATAGCGTATCCAAAAAGAGCTGGATAGCCTCTTTTCCAGGGCGTTGAAAGGGCCCCTCCATCTCATTGTACGGGATTACGTTCACCTTGCATGGTAAATCCCCGATGAGTCGTATCAAAGTTCGTGCATCGTGGGGCGTATCGTTAATTCCTTTTAAAAGGACATATTCGAACGTCAAATATCGACGAATTGTGTGGTAATACTCCCGTGCTGCGTGAAGAATGTCATTTAGAGAATACTTACGTGTAATGGGCATAATCTGTGACCGTTGCTTTTGACTGACACCGTTCAAACTAATAGCCAGTTTAAAGGGCCGTCGTTCGGTCGTGAATTGTCGAATCTTGGGGACGATCCCTACGGTGGAAATGGTAATCCGGCGGGAACCCAAGTTCATTCCTTGGGGATGGGTGAGAAGCAAAGCCGCATCCATAACGTGTTGATAATTTAGGAACGGTTCTCCCATACCCATGAATACCACATTCGTCACTCGTTCCTCTATTTGACCTTGTAGCAATAATACCTGGTCCACTATTTCTCCCGCGGTTAGGTTCCTCACAAATCCCATGCGGGCTGTGGCGCAGAATTGGCAACCCAGAGCACAACCTACTTGTGTGGAGACACAGACCGTACGGCGACGACCTTCCCGGATTAGTACCGCTTCCAGGTAGTCGCCAGCGAGTGTTTCCAAAAGAAATTTCTGTGCAGCTCCGCCTGTGCCCTCAGCTTCCTTTACAATTCGTAAGGCATGTATTGTGTACTCTTGTTCCAAACTAAGACGGAAATCCCGGGAGAGATTCCTCATCTCTTCGAAGCGGTCCACCTTGTGATGGTACACCCACTGGAACAATTGCTGTCCACGGTAAGGTTCCTGACGGAATGCCTGGGCGAGTTGTTGCAATTCCTCGAGGTGCATACCTACCAGGGGAACTTTCTGGCTGTTTCCTACATTAACCACAGGGTTAAATTTCTAACGATACCAGAGGTGGTACAAGACAATAACGTTGTGTTCCGTTAAGGGCCCCCCGTAAGTTTAAACCACCTTCCCCGTTCATTAATTCAAGGATCGAGTACTCATGACGGAATCAAAAGATTTGGACTTATTAGAAGAACTTTCAGCCGCTCGGGAGCGAATTCTCCAGGAAATCGGGAGGAGTATAATCGGGCAAACAGAAATCATCCACCACATCCTCATTGCCCTGCTCTGTAAAGGACATACCTTACTGGTGGGCGTCCCCGGCCTGGCTAAGACTCTATTGATTAAATCCATCGCCCAACTGTTAGACCTGAAGTTCAGCCGGATCCAATTCACGCCAGACCTTATGCCCAGTGACATTACCGGCACGGAGGTTATCGAAGAAGACCACGCCACTGGCAAACGGGAGTTCCGTTTTTTCAAAGGACCGGTTTTCGCCAACATCATCTTAGCGGATGAAATCAACCGTACTCCTCCAAAAACTCAGGCCGCACTCTTAGAAGCCATGCAGGAACATAAAGTAACCGCCGCGGGAGTTTCCTATCCCCTGGAGGAACCATTCTTCGTCCTGGCCACGCAAAACCCTATCGAACAAGAAGGAACCTATCCCTTGCCGGAGGCTCAGTTGGATCGTTTCATGTTCCACATCAAAATTGATTATCCCACCCGAGACGAAGAAGTGACGATCGTTCAAACCACCACCACGGAACCGGAGCAACAGCTAAAACCGGTGATCCGTCGCGATGAATTACTCGCCTACCAAGAGTTAGTACGCCGTGTTCCCGTGGCGAATAACGTAGTGGAATATGCTGTGGACTTAGTCGCTAAGACACGGCCCAATAATGACACCGCCCCGGACTTTATTCAGAATTGGATCGACTGGGGTGCGGGACCCCGTGCGTCCCAATATCTTATCCTCGGCGCTAAAGCTAAGGCTCTTTTGGACCAGCGGCCTACACCTAATATAGACGATGTAAAAGCGCTGGTACTGCCGGTCATGCGTCACCGGGTTATTCCTAACTTTAATGCGGAAGCGGAAGGCGTTGATACAGACGAAATCCTCCGTCGGCTTTTAGGCTAGACGTCTGCTCAGGTTTTACTATGAGTGTTGATAAACGAAAATACCTGCAACCGGAAATGGTGGCGCGCCTAAACAACATGCACCTACGGGCTCGCCTGGTAGTGGAAGGATATCTTGTGGGCCAACATAAAAGCCCTTACCACGGTTTCAGCGTGGAGTTCGCCGAACATCGCGCCTACGGCCCGGGGGACGACATTCGACACCTCGACTGGAAACTATACGGGAAAACGGATAGGTACTATATTAAACAGTACGAAGAAGAAACTAATGTTCGTTCCTACATCATCTTAGACATCAGTGCTTCTATGACCTACGGAAGCCATTCGGTCACCAAGTTGGATTACGCTCGTTTTCTCTCTGCAGCCCTCTCCTACCTCATGTTGAACCAGCGCGACGGGGTAGGTTTAATCCTTTTCGATGAAACCATCCGGCAATTCGTTCCTCCCCATTCCACACCGGGGCATTTAAATACGGTATTAAAATACCTGGATCAGATCGAACCAGGACCAGATACGCACATTGGAAACGTTCTCCACACCCTGGCGGAACGCATTAAAAAACGGGGGCTGGTCATCCTCATTTCCGATCTGTTCGATGACGTAGAGGCCACGTTGAGCGGGTTAAAACACTTCCGCCATAATAAACAGGAGGTCATCGTCTTTCAGATTTTAGATCGCAACGAAATTGAGTTTCAGTTCAATAACCGCACACGTTTCAAGGATCTGGAAACGGGGAAAACCATTACTACCGAACCGTGGCTCATTCGGGAAGCTTACCAAAAAACCATTCAGGAATACCGAAACCGATTACAACGAACCTGTCACCGGAGAAAAATAGACTTTATTCCGCTTTTTACCGACCAGAGCCTTGACCTGGCTCTTAACGAATATCTACAAAAACGTAAACGAGTCGGTTAACTTTGGTCTTAGTGAAGGCTGGAAAGAGAAATTAATTCTCTAACTTTTTCGCTTTCCGGAAATAGTATTGCGCTTCATCCGGATTGCCCTGTTTCATTTGTACCCTTGCCATCCCTCGGTAGTAGATTGGGTTCTCTGGATCCAGAGAAATGAGTTCTTTGTAGAATTTCTCCGCTTTACGCCATTTTTCCGACTTCTCAAAGGTTTGCGCCATGCCTAAAATCGCTTCCTGGTCCTCCGGGTTTAAGTCCAGGGCATTCAGGAAATTTTCCTCCGCCATCTCGAAATTCCCCACCTTATCGTACAATATACCCAAGTTGAAATACAAATCGGCGCGCACTTTGTAATCGGTTTCTTCCCGAATGGCGGTTTCGTACGTGCGGATGGACTCTGCGGTATTACCCAGGTCATAATAGGCCTGGGCCAGACTGCGAATGGCTTTGGCATTATGGGAATCCAATTCCACCGCCTTTAAGAAATAAGGAAAAGCTCTATCCAGGTCATCCAGTTGTAGAAATATCTGACCAGCAGTATAATTGATGGTGGCATCCTCAGGATTCCGTTGGACGGCCTGCTCAATCATTTCTCCACTTTTTTGTTTCTCCCCAATCTGGTAATAACAAGTAGCTAACAATGCATAAGCCTGGGATTCATCGGATTTGATGATGGTGGCTTTAAGAAAAGCGTCGATGGCTTTTTGGAGCATGGCTATGCGTTCGTCTCCTGTCATTTCCCGGGACTTATTGAAATAATTCACGCCTTGATTGTACACATCGGTCCAATGCTGTTTACGAGAAATCTCCACGTACTCTTTAACCGGTTGCCCCTGTAAAATGGGTCGTTCGGGATCGATGGCCATTGCCTTCTTAAATACTTCATCCATCTTCTCCCAATCGCCTTTACGGGCGTAGATGTCGTGCCCTAACCGGAAAGGTATCTCAGGATTATCCGGCTCAACGGCCATGGCCTTAATTAAAAATTCTTCGGCCTTTTCCCATTCCTGCTGTTGAAGATACAACTTCGCAGAGGTGTATTCTTCACTGGAACAGGCAAAGAAAAACAAAGTCAGGATGATGGATAAACCAAATAGGTGTTTCTTATTGGACGTCATGATTACCTCATTTAATACGAATCATTCATTAAATAGCCGCGAAAATTAGGGGAAAGCCCTACCGCAATTCAAGGTTTAAGCGTAGTCTGCAGATAGGCAACTCTGCGCTGAAGTTCTTTCTCCGAGCACGCCAAGAGCGCTTCGACCCCAAACCCTTCCACACAGATGGAAGCCAGGGCAGAACCCCTCACCAAAGCCTGATCCCACGATTCCCCACGGGCTAATGCTGCCACGAATCCACCTCCAAAAGTATCCCCAGCCCCGGTGGGATCCACAACCGTGGTCGCAGGATAAGCCCCAATGCGAAAAGTCTCATCTTCAGTCATTAAAAAAGCTCCCTTGCTTCCCTGTTTCACCACCACCACACGGGGGCCCAGTTCCCGGATGGCCGCGATGGCGGGTTCCCATCGTGTTTCACTTGTCAATTCCCAGAGCTCACTCTCATTGATCAATAGGACATGAGCCTGTTTAAGAACCTGATGCAATTCCTCGAGCGTCGTGTCAATCCATAGGTTCATAGTATCCACCACTACCCACTGCACATCCTCGGATTGTCTGAGAACTGCTAATTGTAACTGGGGATGAATGTTGGCCAGGAATTGGATGGGAATCTTGCGATTTACTGTTGAGAGATGGGGTTCGAAAGCATCAAAAACCCCTAACTCAGTGAAGAGTGTGTCGCGGTCATCCCAGTTGGCGTGATAGCGTCCTCCCCAACGAAAGGTTTTTCCCTCCACGATAGCGAGATCAGTGAGATCGCGGGCGTAGCGCTGGAAAAGGTCCATCCCAACTGCTGGAAAATCCGTACCCACAACCCCGACCACATGCACAGGAACTGACCTTCCGGCGGCCACCGTGGCATAGGTAGCCGAGCCGCCAATGAGGCTATCCCTCTGCCCAGCTGGAGACTCAATGGTATCGAGGGCAATGGAACCAACTATTAAAACCGGTTGAGAATTCATAGGGTAGTATAGTTTACACGCAAAAAGCTCTGCCAGCAAAGGGGAAAAGGTATAATACTTGCCACATCATTCACTAAAAGAGTAATTTGTTTTTAATGTGTAGTAAAACTTTTGCCCTAATCACTGATATCCACTCTAATCTTGAAGCCTTCAACAAAGCACTATCAATTGTTGATGCTCGTGACGGTGTGGACCAACTAATCTTCCTGGGAGATTACTTCGCCCTGGGACCCAGCCCCCGGGAGATTCTGTCCCATTTGGAAGAGCTTAAAGAGTGCATTTTCATCCGGGGCAACCACGACCGATATCTCATCGAACGCTTGTGGGAGCAGGAACAACCCTCCCTGGAAGGCATGGACCCCTACGATCCCATTTGCCAGGCCATTGTAGCCAATGAACGCTGGACAGCAGAACAAATCGGGGCTCGCGGTGTAAGCTTTTCCCAAGCCATGCACATGGCGCACCGGGAGATCGTGGGTACAACGCTGGTGGAATTCACCCACGCCTGGTACGAACGGGATGACGAACCGCCCACTATGGAAGAAGCCCTCCACTGGCGTGACCATGTTGGCCGCACCCATCCCGACGTCACGAAGTTTGTTTTTGTTCACGGCCATGTACACACGCCTCGTCAAGAGACTCAAGATAATCTCACTATCCTTTGTCAGGGAGCTACGGGACTGCCTTTTGACGACGATCCCCGGGGGGCAGTAGCTTTTTTGACTGTCGGAGATACGTTCCGCTGGGACGTAAAACGGTTTGAATACGACTACGAAGTTACCATTCGGTTGTTGGAAGAAAGGCAACCCCCCTTTTATAAAAACCTCCAGAACACCCTGCGCTACGCCTCCATTCGTAACGACCTGTAGTTCTTTCTTACCCTAACCAGTCGTAATTTTTCATTCTGAGAAGCAAATAAAAATGCTCTATTTTGATCATAGCGCCACCACCCCCATCCATCCCCAGGTATTACTTCTTATGCGGGAGATTGAAGGGCATCATTTCGGAAATCCCTCCAGTGTCCACCGCTATGGAAGAAAGGCACGTTCGCTAGTGGAAAATGCCCGGCGCCAAATGGCAACAGCCATCGGGTGTAAGCCACGGGAAATCATTTTTACCAGTGGTGGCACTGAGGCCAATAATCTGGTTTTGTGGAATCTTCTTCATGGAGAGCATAGACACGTCATCACTTCTGCCATAGAACATCCTGCCGTGCTCAATACTGTTCAAGCTTTAAAAACCTTTGGTGTGGAGACAACTCTATTACCTGTAGATAAAAATGGGTTGGTAGACCCCCAACAGGTTGAGCAGGCCATTCGATCAGACACAGGACTCGTCACTATCATGTACACCAACAATGAAATTGGAACCATAGAACCGTTGCGTGAGATTGCCCGGATTGCCCACGAACATGAAATATGGTTTCATTCAGATGGGGTTCAGGCTCCCGGTAAACTGCCCATCCAGGTAAAACAATTAGGCGTGGATTTAATGAGCTTCTCTGGGCACAAGTTTTACGGACCGAAGGGAGTTGGGGCTCTATACGTAAACAGTAAAATAGCTTTGCATCCTCTCATGGTAGGGGGTGGTCAGGAAAAGAAACGGCGCGCCGGAACGGAAAACGTGGCAGGGATTGCCGGCATGGGGAAAGCCATAGAACTAGCTATAAAAGACGAAGATAAAAACAGAAAACACTTGCAGGAATTGGCCAAGATATTTCAATCGGAGCTAACGACACATTATCCTCACGCAAGCTTCAATGGTGACCCCCGCCAGCATCTCCCGGGTCTGGTGAATATCACCCTGCCGGGTATTCCCAATGACCTCTTATTGATCCACCTAGATAACGCCGGGATCGCCATTTCCAGTGGCTCGGCCTGTTCTTCTGGCACAGTTAGTCCCTCCCATGTACTGAAAGCCATCGGTCTATCGAGGGAAGAAAATCTTTCAACCATCCGAATCAGTTTTGGTCGCTCTAATACTGTCGAAGAAGTTTCCATTCTCGTAGAGAAACTGGTGGAGGCGATCCAAACCAGTAAACGTTTGAAATAACCATGGGACCGATTGTCGTGGGGATGAGCGGGGGAGTCGACAGTTCCGTCGCTGCGCTATTATTGAAAGAACAGGGGGTTCCATTAGAGGGCATTTTCATTAAAAGTTGGGAAGAGGAAGGTCCCTGTCCAGCAGAGGAGGACTACAACGACGCCCTGGGTGTGTGTGATCAGTTGGACATTCCCCTCCACACGGTGAACTTTACCAAGGAGTATCAAGAGCGGGTTTTCTCGTATTTCCTGAGAGAGTATGCTGCGGGACGGACACCCAACCCCGATATTTTGTGTAACAACGAAATCAAATTTGACGCCTTCCTAAAATACGCCTTAAACCTAGGGGCGACCCACATTGCCACCGGCCACTACGCCCGGGTTGAAAACCGCAACGGGGCATATCATCTTTATAAAGGCATTGATAAACAGAAAGACCAGAGCTACTTCCTTTCGGGGTTGGGCCAAAACGAGCTGTCTCATGCACTTTTTCCCCTGGGAGAACGGACGAAAGAAGAGGTGCGACAGTTAGCCCGCGAGGCTGGACTGGTCACGCACGATAAAAAGGACAGTACAGGTATTTGCTTTATTGGTGAGCGAAATTTCCGCGCATTTTTAAAACAGTATCTCCCCACTGAACCAGGCAAAATCGAGACGATCGATGGAGAAATTGTAGGAGAGCATGAAGGTCTCATGTACTATACCATTGGGCAGCGAAAGGGGTTGGGTGTTGGGGGAAAAGCAGGAAAAGAGGAAGCCCCCTGGTACGTGGTGGACAAAGACCTCCAACGTAAGGTGTTAATCGTGGCCCAGGGTCACGACCACCCACGGCTATACAGCGCGCGGCTAACCGCATCGCAAGCGCATTGGATTGCGGAGGCTCCACGACCAGGCGATACGTTACAGGCTAAAGTGCGTTACCGCCAGGAAGATAAAAACTGCACAATTGAAGAATTGACTGACGAGCACGTGGTGGTGCAGTTCGAGCAACCAGTATTCGCCGTAGCCCCGGGCCAGGCCATCGTTTTTTACAAAGGTGAAGAATGCCTGGGAGGAGGAATCATTGACTCCCGGGAATAATACCATGCGACTATTGTACGTCGCTATCCTGGCGGCAGGAAAAGGTACGCGGATGAAGTCTAATCTACCGAAAGTCCTTCACCCGGTAGCCGGCAAACCCATGCTTTTACACGTGATCGATCTGGCAAAATCCCTAGCGGCACAACGGATCATCTCCATCATCGGACACGGCAAAGAAAAGGTGATGGAGGTAATAAGAGATACGCAGACGGAATATGTTGTCCAGGATCAACAGTTAGGGACTGCTCACGCCGTGTTACAGTTAGAACCACTTTTAAACAACCTCTCCGGTGATCTCTTAGTTTTGTCGGGGGATGTTCCCCTCTTGCGTAAAGCAACGGTACAAACCCTCATCCAAACCCACGCCAACCATCACCACGCAGCTACCTTGCTTACGACAGTACTACCGGACCCGACAGGCTATGGCCGCATCATACGCCGAGTAGATGGCACGTTGAAAAAAATCGTTGAACACAAAGATTGTACCCCAGAAGAACTTGCTATCAAGGAAATCAACGGTGGCATTTATCTATTTGATGTGGAAACTTTATTTCCCTGTTTGCATTTAGTAACTAATGATAACCGCCAGAAGGAGTATTATCTGCCTGACGTGCTGCCCCTACTCATTAACAAGGGAAAAACTGTGGCATTGCAAATGATTCCCGATTCGACCGAAATTTTAGGTGTGAATACCATCGAAGAACTCCAGAGAATGAACCTCCTGTATCAAAAGCGACATGCGTAACCTCCTCCCCGCGTTACTCCTATTCCTATTCTCCGGTAGTCTCGTTAACGGTCAGTTCAAATCTGACCTACCCAATGTGGATATTCCAGCAGCAATTTTGCACAACAATTCCTCACCCGGACAATTTCTCATCGACCCAACACGCTTCCAAATGAATCATGGCTTTTCCATGTCCTTAATGAGTATCAACGGTCAAGCCATCAGTGTCGGTGCTTATACGAACCAGATGATTTTCGACTTACGGGATAACCTGAGCGTGATGACGCAATTTAGTCTCGTACAACCAGGACCGCTATCGGGGAACAATACCGTGCAGAGCAACCAGGTATTTTACCAAGCCAGCTTAAAATATTCTCCCTGGTCGAATACACACCTCTATTTCAATTTTAGTAATTATCCATTCTATTACCAGCGGACTACTTCTCCGCTTCTACCGCTTGAATAATCCCTCTGTGACTAGATACCGTCGCTCCACAAGGTATTCACCATCACGCATATCTTCCAGGAGGAAAAAACGCGGTGAGCTACGGGGAATCATTATTAATACCGGCATTGGGATCATGTCCCTTTTACTGGTAGCTTTCATCTTTTCCTTTTCCCAACGGCAGACCCAAACAGGGGTCCCTATCGAGGTGACTTTCCCAGCACTGCCGGATCAACCCCAATTAGCCGCCGAAGTATATGAACAGAACCCCATCTTAGACATCGAAGTGGAAATATTAAACGGCAATGGGATTCCCGGTCTAGCAGCCAAGGCGGCTGATTTCCTGCGCTCCAAAAGGATTGACGTGGTGCGGTCGGAGAATGCCGATCATTTCAACCATGAAAAAACCGTGTTGATCCTTCGAAACGAAAATTACGACGGTCTAAAATACATCGCTACAGCCATGGGGCTCTCCCCCCAGGACAATTCTCACATTCGAATTGAACCTAACGAAAATTTAGATGTCGATGTTACTCTCATCCTGGGAAAAGACTACCAGAGTATTACCCCCTTTCGTAACCTTCTGAATTCTACTTTTTAGCATTGCCCACCCCCTCCTCCGGCCCTGAATTCTCTTCGGCCTCCCTTACAGACTCAATCGCCCAGTTAGCTTTAAGTAAAAAAGCGGAAGATATCATAGCCTTAGAAGTAAAAACACTTACCACCATCACCGATTACTTTGTCATCTGTTCCGCCGACACAGATATTCAGGTAAAAGCCATCTGTGACACTCTCCGACAGGAGTTACCCATCAAACCGTGGCGGATGGAGGGGTATGAACATTTGCGGTGGGTCTTGCTAGATTACGTTGATGTGGTGGTACACATTTTCCGTACGACTGAACGCCATTATTACAATCTGGAATCTCTCTGGGCCGACGCCCCACGACGGGAATATATGGATGAACCTGAACGCGTACCTAACCCAGGCTCTTCATAACGCGTTAGACACCCTGGGGTTGCAACGGGTTCCGTTCAACCTCATGCGACCCCGGGATGAACGTCACGGCGACCTTTCCAGCAATGTGGCCCTGCTCCTGGCAAAACAGGAACACAAAACTCCTCTTGAATTGGCAGGATCAATCCAGAAACACCTGGACCTTGATCCCCAGCTAATTACAGAAATCTCTGTAGCTCCCCCTGGATTTCTGAACTTCAAAGTCAACGAGAGTTACTACCATGCTATCTTAGCAGAGATTCTTACCGAGAAGGGAAGATTCTTTCAAGGGACACAAGGCCGCAATCAGATGGCCAATGTGGAATTTGTGAGCGCCAATCCCACCGGCCCACTGACAGTGGGCCACGGACGCCAGGCTGTTTTAGGGGACACCGTAGCCAACATCTTAGAATGGCACGGTTACCAGGTGACGCGGGAGTATTATTACAATGATGCTGGGCGTCAAATGCGCCTTTTAGGTCAGTCAGTGGCTGCTCGTTACTTGCAACTCCTAGGCAAGGAAGTACCTTTCCCCAAGGACGGATATCAGGGTGCTTACATCCGTGATTTAGCCCAGATCGTTCGAGACCGCTATGGTGACGAATTGGAACCCGAAGATCCTCGGTTTTTAAAGGTTGCCGAACAAGAAATCTTTGCTCAAATCCGGGATACGCTGAAGCGCTTAGGCATTGTACATGACCTTTTTACTAACGAAAAAACGTTCTACGAATCAGGAACCATTGATGAAGTGTTGGATCAATTAGGCGCTCAGGGATTGGTCTACGAAGCCGAAGGAGCCACCTGGTTGAAAGCCACGGCCCTGGGGCTGGAGCAAGACCGGGTATTGAAAAAATCCACCGGTGAACCCACCTACCGTTTACCTGATATCGCCTACCACTGCGACAAGTTCAAGCGGGGATACGACCTCATCGTGGACCTATTCGGTGCCGACCATGCCGTCACCTATCCTGATGTATTGGCAGCTGTCAAAGTTCTGGGCCATGACCCCAGCCGTGTGCGGGTTCTTATTCATCAATTCGTAACCCTGGTCCGTGGGGGGGAAAAGATAAAAATGTCCACCCGTAAGGGGGAATTCGTTACCCTCAATGACCTCATTGAGGAATTAGGTCCGGATGTAGTGCGGTATTTCTTTCTCCTACGGGGGATGAACTCTCACCTGAACTTTGATCTGGAACTGGCCCGAGACCAGTCGGAAAAGAATCCGGTCTTTTACCTACAGTATGCTCACGCTCGCATTTGCAATATCATCAAACGCGGGGAACAGGCCGGGGTAACCTTCCAGCAGCATTTTCAGAGCCACATCCTTACCCACCCACAAGAAATGGCACTATTAAAAACGCTATCCCTATTCCCTGATACGATGGAGCACGCTCTGGAGACCCTGGAACCCCAGGTCATCGTGCAATACCTTCAGGAATTAGCTACTCACTTCCATAAATTTTACACGGAGTGTCCCGTAGTGAAAGCTGACCGGGAACGGGCACAAGCCCGGTTAGCCCTGGTGGAGGCTACTCGCATGCTCCTGGCCAATGGTTTGAAGATCTTGGGAATCAACGCACCGGAACGTATGTAATGAACCTAAACTTCTTAAACAGTGAATTAGAATTTTTCCTGCTGTGTCTCTCTACCCTGTTCACGCTAATCAATCCTTTGGGCATCGCCCCCATTTTCATCGTCATGACGGAGCGTTT
>CAZBEL010000003.1:0-26534 GCA_964490885.1 uncultured bacterium | reverse complement strand
CGTTGGTTTTTATGGCGGTGGTGGACGCTCAGGACTGAAAATGCCTTCCAAGTGGATACAATATGCAGGGGAGGTATCCAAATTCGACGGGGGAAAATTCACCGAGCGCATCGGGCACCAATTAGAATTGGATTTATTGAAAACCAATCTCTCAGAGTATCTTCTTCAGACCAGTTGGCTGGATATGCACACGGGGTTGAACGTGCGCTACAGTTCCTTGTTTGCGCCTCCTAAGCTGTCCACCTCTAAGTGGGGTGAAACAAACGCCACCTGGAATCCGGGGGCTAAGAAATTCGCCCCTCGACTACTAGAGCTGAGCTTGAGTCAATCCTGGAACCTTCAGTGGTTTGAATGGTGGTTTTTGAGCTTCCGCTACACTTACGGCCTGGCCACAGCCAAATTCTATCTCACCGGTAAAGACCAGTACGATGCATCCCCCAAGGGATGGGGCCCCACCGTCTCTTATTCCGCTGGGTTACGCTTTATTCTCGACACAGGTGAAGCTAACCGGTTCGCCATTGGGCTGGATTTCAAACACTCCTACACTAAGATTAACCACATCAACGATCCCGGTGACGTGACCCCTATTACCCAATTTCACCTCCCAAATTATGCCGTGGTGCTTACCATCTCGGTCTTCTACGGTGGTAAACTCACGGTAGGCGATTTAGGGAAAGCTTACTATTACCGGCGTGATTTCGTCACGGCCAAGGAAAAGTTCGAAGAATTCATCACCTTGTATCCTACCCATGCCAACCGCTACCGGGCCGAGCGGTACATCGCCAACTGCAACAAGAAAATTCCCTTCCAGCTTTATGACGAAGGGGTGCAATTCGAAAAACGGAAACTCATCACCAAAGCCATAGACAAGTATCTCCAGGCGCGGGCTACGGCCGATACGGCCCTGGCGAACTTGATCAACGACCGATTAACCCATATCGCCAATTTAATGATGGAGCAGGCAGAAGAACTCTTAGACACGGATCAACCTGAAGATGCCCTTAGAACAGTGTTAAAAGTCTCCTCTTTCGCCCCAGAAGTAAGGTCGGAAATCTCCCGTTTTCGCGCTCAGGTGCTTCTTAAAAAAGGCCAAACAGCGCTACAGTACAAATTCTTTGATAAGGCCTTGACCTACTTCAACCAGGCCTTGGAATTGGATCCTAACCTAAAATTCCAGGTGGGAACCTTGCGTTATCAAACCGCTTCGCAATTAGTGCGTCAGGCCAATGAAATTGAGAACCCAGAAAACCTACAATTGGCCATTCAATCTTTGGAACAAGCACGCGAACTGATTGGCGGTCTGGGAAGAGAAAATGAACGCATTCTCCAGGAATTGAAAGAAAAACTGGCCACTTTAGAAGCCCTTCGCATTCAGGAAAAGATCGATGCGCGCATGGAAGCAGTTCGTCAACGGCGGGCCACCGTGAAACGCCAACTCCAAATTGGGATGACTATCCCTCAGGTGCAGGACATCTTAGGGGAACCGGAAGAAGTGATCCATAAGCCAGATTTAAACGGCCAGGATGCACAACTCTGGTTTTATACGTTACCGAGCGAAAAGCAGCTTCAACTATCCTTTTTAAATTTTTTGCTTTTTAAAATCGAAGAACACTAAATCTCTTACTGACCTATTCGGAAAAGGCAACCCTGAACAATAGCTCCTCAGGGTTATTTCAATTATAAAAGGTATGCGTCGGTTTACAAAAGATGGGCGTTCTTGCGCACAAAGGCCACTTCCTGACCAATCACTTTGATGACCCCTGCCGCAGGAACGGCAAAGAGCATCCCCAAAGGTCCTAGCAAGGTTCCGCCAATCAAAAGGGCGATGATCACCAACATGGGATGTAGCCCAACACTTTTACCTACCAACGTTGGAGTGATGAGATTCCCTTCGATTTGCTGCACGATAATGAACATGAGGATGATGTCCACGATAAAGAAGGGTGAGGGAATCACGCCAAAAAGGCGATGGGCCAGGGCCACATCATTACCCAGATTATTCATAAAAGCGATGAGGATGGCGGGAATCATCCCTACAAAAGGACCTACGAGGGGGATCAAGTTCGCTAGCCCGGCAATGATGCCGATGAATACGGTAAGCGTTAGATTGGCGCCGAATAAATTCAAAATACCCAACCCAATGAGGGAGAGTACAGCCACACTGGCCGCGGAAAGAAACTGACCCCGGAGATACCCAGACACAGAGCGCTCAATATTGAATATAAGGCGTAACCCCACCTCAAAATACTTATTAGAAATGAACTGAACTAGTGTCCGTTTGAATCCGTGATACTCATAGAGGAGAATAAGCGTAAAAATAAATACCATGGCTGCCGTAAACAGGAAATTGCCAATTGTTCCCATAATGGATTTCAGGTTTTGAAGGATGGTATTGATAATATTACTGAGGTTTCCGGCAAAGTCCCCACTCCCAAATTTCAAATCCCGGGCAAAAGCTGGCAGTGCAGCTGTTACCCGCTCGGATAAATCCTTAAACTCCTGGGTAAGGACTTCAGGGTCAATCTTACGGGAGAAATCAGCAGCCTGCTGGGAAAGCTGAGAAATGAAACTGCCAATGAATATGACCAGAACCCCCACAAGTACCGTCATCACTATCAAGACACTGAGACCGCGACTGTGGATTTTTCGCTCCAGGGAATCCACACCGGGTAACAGCACCATGGTAAAGAGAAACGCAAAAACCAGCATCAAAACGACCGAAGAAATGTAAGGCCAGACCACGTAAAGAAAGCCCAGAAAGAGCAATCCGACGATAATGCGATAAATCTGCTGCAAAGGATCGGTCTGTTTCTGGGGCATGTTGATTAGCTCTTGTTCTCCGTGAGGAGTTCGTTGGTTTTCCGCAGGCGCGCACTGATCACACGGGCTAAATTCAACAGAATCTTATTTCCCAAAACTGGATTACGCTCCAATAGGGACAAAAGATCAGGTTGGGAAAAGACGAGGAGCTGGGTATGATCCGTGGCAATGGCAGAAGCTGAGCGATTCTCCGTATCCAGGAGGGATAGCTCACCGAAAAAGTCGCCTTCTCCCAACTGGGCTAAGACTTTCTTTTCCCCAGTTCGGATACCAATGGCAATTTCCACTCCACCAGAAAGAATGATGTACATCCCCTCTCCAGGAGCGTGGCGCTTAAATACAAACTCCTGCGGTTGATAAGACCGTTCGTGGATGAGTTTCTCCACCTCCCTGAATTCCTTGTTCGTCAACCCCTGGAAAACAGGCACGTTCCGCAGGGTCATGACTGTCCGGCTTTCGGTTTTATTCCAGTCCTTAAAGATGTTACTCCAAAGTGCGTTCTTCAAGATTCTCTCCTCAATAAAGCGGCCGCAAAATAGAAACAGACATACGGTGTGTCAAGGAAAGTCTTATAATCTCTTTGGTCTCCACCGGACATCAGCAATAGTTTCTGTGGGTTCCGACCCGGTTCATTGCATCGCAAACCTCTCGGTTACACAGGAGGATCTCATGTTAAAATCATTGTTTTACCACTCCCCAAAATGGGCGGGAGTGATCCTTTTCTTTTTCATCCTTTTCTTCCTACCAGCCCAGGAAGCGCAACAAGTTCCGGCGCGAAGTGAAATTCCGGTTCAGTATACCTGGGACTTAACAGACCTATTCCCTAACGACGCAGCCTGGGAGCAGGCGTTTAACGAAGTAGAAGCCATGATTCCCCAATTAGCTTCATTTGAGGGCCAGTTAGGAAACTCGGCAGAGGACTTATTGGCATGTTTGCAACTCAAGGATGCTGCCGGACAAAAACTGGATCGCCTTTACTCTTACGCCCAGCGAAAGCTGGACCAGGACCAGAGCAACTCCACTTACCAAGCACTCTCCCAACGTATCCGTAGCTTAGGCACACGCATGGCCCGGTCAACCGCTTACATCAAGCCAGAGATTCTAACCATCGACAATGCCACTCTAACGTCCTTCTTAAATGGGAACTCCGACTTACAACTCTACCAACACTATTTAGATAACATCACTCGCCTGAAACCCCACATTCTGTCTAAAGAAGAGGAAGAGATTCTGGCCCTCTCCCGGGAAGCTACCTACGGTTCCAGCCGGGTTTTTAGCCTCCTCACCAACACCGATTTCACCTGGGGCACTATCTATGATGCGGATAGCAATGCGGTGGAGATGTCTCGTAGCCGTTATTATCTGTATATGACGAATCCCGACCGGCGGGTGCGCCACGACGCCTACATGGAACTCTACGTCCCTTATGAAGCCCACATTAATACGTTAACCGCCCTGCTCACCAACCAGATCAAAGCTAATATTTTTTATACTAAGAGTCGTCATTATGGCAGTGCCTTGGAAACGGCGTTATCCGGACCCAATATTCCCGTCGCGGTGTACGAGAATCTTATTACCACTATCAATAATAACCTTCAACCCCTGCACCGCTGGGCTAAGATTAAAAAACAGATCCTGAAAGTTGAGGAACTCCATCCTTACGACACCTATGCCCCCCTATTCCCGGAAGTAGAAAAATCCTACACGTACGAAGAGGCTCAAACCATCGTCAAGGAGGCTTTAAAACCCTTGGGGCAGGAAATCCAGACGTTCCTTGACCGGGCGTTTAGCGAACGGTGGATTGACGTCTACGAGAACCAGGGGAAAAGCGGTGGGGCCTATATGTCCTCTATCTACGGGGTGCACCCTTACATTCTAATGAATTTCAACGGTACGCTTAGTTCCGTTTTCACTCTGGCCCATGAACTGGGACATGCTATTCATTCGTATTATTCTGACACAAACCAGCCCTACATCTACAGCGACTACGCCACGTTCAATGCCGAAGTGGCCTCCACCACCAATGAAGCCCTCCTGCGAGACTACCTCCTTCAGCACGCCACCAGCAAGGGTGAAAAGCTTCGCTTACTCCAGGAATATGTGCAGGATATTGGTAGCACTTTTTACCGCCAGGCTCGTTTTGCGGAGTTCGAAAAGGTCCTGTACGAAATGGTGGAACGGGAAGAACCCCTGACACCGGACGTAGTGAATCAGATTTTTAGGGACATCTATCA
This sequence comes from uncultured bacterium, assembly GCA_964490885.1. Classification (GTDB taxonomy): domain Bacteria; phylum Fidelibacterota; class Marinisomatia; order Marinisomatales; family TCS56; genus CAZBEL01. The sequence continues at coordinate 21,480 of CAZBEL010000003.1, read as the reverse complement.
GACTTATTGGGGTCCCGACATGGTTGTGGACCATGCAGAAACCCTCTCCTGGTCACGCATCCCTCACTTCTATTACAATTTCTACGTGTACACCTACGCCACTTCTTTTGCCGCAGCGCAACTTATTGCCCAGAATATCATGGACGAAGGGGAGAGTGCTATTGAAGCGTATAAAAGTTTTTTGAGCAGCGGTAGTTCCGACTATCCTATTGCCCTGCTAAAAAAAGCCGGTGTAGATATGACCACGCCGGAACCCATTGCCGCCACCGCCCATAAAATGGACGCCCTCCTAGATGAAATGGAGGCCCTCATAGCTCAGAAATAAGATCCTGAAAATCACACTTTTTCAGGCATAGAATAGCTAATAGCCTCGGATTATTGTTCAATATACCCGGCTTTATTTTGAAATCGTTATGGTATTATCAGTATTTTTTTTCAGTACCGTAACGGTTGGGCTTCATTTCGCTCCTTAAGTATAATTCATTACTTGTTATAGAATGGAAAGGGGTCATATTATGCTTGAAAAACTGACTGACCAGTCAGTAAGTTACTGACCAGTAATACGGAGTAACCCATGACTATTTCAGACCGCAAAGCGCGGGAAAAAGAACAACGCCGCCAAGCAATCCTGAGCGCCGCTGAAAAACGATTCGCCCGGGAAGGCTACCATGCCACGCTCTTAGATGCCATCGCCAAAGACGTGGAGATCAGCAAAGGCACAATTTATCTGTACTTTAAAAATAAAGAAGACCTGTTCTTTTCCCTTATCAATGAAAAGATTACCCGCCACTTCAGTTATATGGTGGACTGCATCAACCAAACAAATACATTGGAGGAGTTAGTCCAGACTCTGGTTAACGAAGCGGTGAAACATTTCCAGCGGAATCACCACCTAATTCGTTTAGTCATGTCCGAACAAGTGAAATTTGAGTCTCCCCTCCACCGGAATATGAGGGAACAATTCCTTTCCAAACGTCAGCGATACTTAGAGGCCATCGAAACCCAATTAACGCAATACCTTCCCCCAGATACGGGATTAGATCCTCGCTCCATCACCCTAACCATCATCGGGGCCATCCACCAATTAATCATGGAGTGGCTGCTGAGTCATAGAGCGTTAGATCTCACGAAAACAAAGGAAGATGTCATTCAAATCATGCTTCAGGGTATTTGTGCCTGATGAAGAGTTGGCAGGTGTATCACGATCGTTTAAAGAAGCTTTTCGCCCCCGCGACGATCCTCCTCTCTTTGCTAATACCAAACTGGACAACGCCCTTATTGGGTCAACCGTTGGAATTAGACCTCGAAACAGTGCACCAGATAGCCGTAGCCAATAATCCCCAACTAAAGGTGGCCCAAAAAGATCGTGACCGTGCCCGGTCACAGGTTAAAGCTTCTTTCGGCGGACTTTTACCTACAGTGGCAACCTATTCCAGTTACCAACGCGCCTGGGAGTTACCCACCATCTTTTTCGACAATCCTGATCCTACAGGACCACCGAAAATCTCCTTTAAGGTTGGTCAAACACATACCCTTGTATCGGGAATAAAATTTGAGCAACCCCTTTTTTTAGGAGGGGCAGCCTGGAATGGCTATCAATTAGCCAAATTGGGATACAACCTCTCCGAAACCCAATATGAAATGACCCGAGAAACGGTCTTACTGGATGCCACTACGGCGTATTTAGGTCTTTTATTTGCCCGGTCGCTCATTGACATGAGTCAGCAGGCTGTGGAAACTGCAGAAGAAAATCTCCAACAAGTTCAAGAGATGGAAAAGGTAGGCAAGGCCTCCCGCTTTGACATATTGCGTGCCGAGGTGCAACTGGCCTCCGTGAAACCACAACTAATCTCTGCCCAGAACAATGTGCGTTTAGCTGAATCGAGGTTACGAATGGTGCTGAACCTCCCTGCCAACCAGAAGTTGGTGGTTACGGAAACCCTCCAGTATGTCCCCGATCCTTTAATGGCTGAAAAGGTTGAGGAACTAGTGCAAAAAGCCCTCGAAAAACGTCCTGAAATGCAAGCCCTTTTGACGCAAAAGGCCATGGCCCAGAAACAGGTGGCCATTTCCAGGTCCACCCTGGCTCCCAAGGTCTTATTTTCTACTACCTATCAGTACCAGGGAGAAAAGGAATCTACCGATTTTACGCAGGATGACTTTTTCAAATCTTTCAACTCCTCCATCAGCATGAATCTCCCTCTCTTTTCGGGTTGGCAGAACCAAACCCAAATCCAACAGGCTAAAATCAACCTGCGAATTCTGGACGATCAGGAGGCCATGCTACGGCAAACTATCCGCGGGGAGGTAGAAAGTGCTTTCTTCACCATCCAGGAGACTGAAGAGAAGGTTTTGTCCCAGATTAAACTAGTGGAACAAGCCCAGGAAGCCTTGCGCCTGGCGCGGTTACGCTACCGGGAAGGAAGCAGTACACAACTGGACGTCATGAATGCGGAAGTGGCTCTCAACCAGGCCCGCATGAGCCACTATCAATCCTTATTCGAGTACAACTTGGCCCGCACCCAGTTACAGAAGGCTTTAAACCAACTTTAGGAAGGTACCATGCGTTTTAAGAAATTAGTGTTATTACTCACACTCCCGGGGCTTATTGTTTTGGCTGGATGCGGCTCAAAGTCCTCTGAAACCGAGCGCCATGAGGAAGCTATTCCGGTCCATATTATAATAGTACAGCAGGGAGCAATAGAAGAGACCAGTAAGTATTTTGGGACCGTTGAAGCCCGGGAATCCATCAAAGTTTTTTCTACTGTTCCCCGCCAGATCGTGAAGCTTCATAGAGACGTGGGGGAAACGGTTCGAAAAGGCGACCTTTTAGCTGACATTGATCAGGAGCAGATCATCCAGGCGGTTCACCAAGCGGAAGCCGGATTGGAATCGGCTCAGGCCCAGTTCCAGAACGTGACCGTGGAGCGGGAGCGGATAAAAAAACTGTACGAAGAAAACGCCATTAGCCAGAGCCAGTTAGATGCCATCGAAACCCAGTGGAATGCGGCTCGGGCAGCAGTTAAGCAGTTTCAGGCCTCCCTGTCGGCTGCCCAAGCTCAGTTGAATGATACACGAATCGTGGCCCCTATTAAGGGCGTCATCGTTGACCGTGTGTTAAATGAGGGGGACCTAGCCACTCTCCAGGTACCGCTGTTCGAAATTGCCAACATGGACACCGTAAAAGTCAAAATCCAGATCATTGAGCGCGATTTAAGCAAGGTACGTCCCGGACAAATGGCCAAGCTCACAGTTTCCACCTACCCGGACACATTTTTCCAGGGAAGGGTCATCAGGGTTTATCCCACCCTTAATCCATTAACCCGCACTGCCGATGCGGAAATAGAGATTGCCAATCAAAACCGACTGCTACGACCAGGGATGTTTGCTACCGTAAATCTCATTTTTCAACGAAAAGAACAGGTGACGGTTATCCCCAAGGAAACGATCATCGAAAAAACGGTCTTAGGCACCGATACCGATTTATCTACGGACAAAGTAATTGTTGAAAAGCATGTCTTTAAAGTACATGGCAAACGAGCCCGCTGGCAAACCATTGAAACTGGCATCGTTAATCATACGACCGTGGAAGTACGTAGCGGTTTAGCACCGGGAGACACCATTGTCACTGTCGGACAGCACATGCTAAGCGATTCTTCCCTCATCAACATTATCAACCCGTAAGTCAATAAAACTGTGTTCCTTTCCCGTATAGCTATCCGCCGGGGGATTACCTTTACCATGATCTATCTCATCGCCGTGGGGTTTGGTCTGTTCGGGCTGTCAACCCTCAAGTTGGATTTATACCCCAACATCACCTTCCCAGTCATTGGCATTATCACCCAGTACGAAGGGGTAGGACCGGAAGACATTGAAAACGCACTCACCCGGCCTTTGGAGCGCTCCGTCATTTCCGTGGAAAATGTCAAGAAGATCACCTCCCAGTCTTCCCTGGGGACTTCCGTTATTATCATGGAATTTGACTGGGAAACGGATATGGATCAGGCAGAGATCGACGTACGCAAGATGATCGATTTATCTCGCGATTTCCTGCCAGAAGATGCTTCCGACCCCTTAACATTCGCTTTTGATCCTTCCATGCAGCCCATTCTATTCACCACTATCAGTTCCGATGAACTTGGTATGGCCCAGTTGCGCCGGTTGGTGGAAGAGCAGATCCAACCGCGCATCGAGCGGATCAAGGGGGTTGCCAGCGTTACGATTCAGGGGGGGTTGGAGCGCCAGATAAAAATCCTGGTTAATCCGCACGAGTTAGCGGCCCAGGGCATTTCCATGGAAAAGGTCATCAACATGGTCCGCGGGGAGAACTTGCAAATTCCTTCCGGATACATTAATGAGAAAACCCAGGAATATTCGGTAAAGACCCTGGGGGAATATACCAGCTTAGATCAATTAAAGAATACAGTAGTAGGTTTCCAAAAAGGGCAGCCCATTTACCTGAAGAACGTCGCCCAAGTAGAAGATGGGTTCAAGGAACAGCGGCAAATTATCCGGAACAACGACAAGGCGGCCCTGCTTCTCTTGGTGAACAAGCAAGCGGATGCCAACACGGTGCAAACGGCGCGGAGCGTGCTACGGGAACTCCCGGAAATCGTGGAGAAAGTAGGTCAGGGGATCCGTTTCGAAACGGTGGTGGACCTTTCCAAATTTATTCTCCGTTCCATCAGCAATTTGAGGAACACCGCTCTACAGGCCTTCGTCATGGCGTTTTTAGTGCTGCTCTTTTTCCTGCGCAATCTTCGCAGTTCTCTCATCGTGGCCCTCTCCATTCCCATCTCAGTAATCCTTACTTTCTTCGTGATGCAGCAAGGGGGTCTAACCCTGAACATCATCTCCATGGCAGGGTTGGCACTGGCCATCGGGATGCTGGTGGATAACGCCATTGTGGTGCTGGAAAACATTTTCCGCCATCACCAGCAGGGTGAGCCTATACGTCAGGCTGCCAACACGGGAACAACGGAAGTCTCCACGGCCATCATCGCTTCCACCCTGACGACCCTGTCGGTGTTTATCCCCATTCTCTTTGTGCCGGGGATTGCTGGGGTTATGTTCAACGACATGGCTGTAACCATCGTGTTTTCGCTCTCCACTTCACTGATTGTGGCTTTGACCTTAATCCCACTTCTGGCCTCACGCTGGTTAAAAGGGCGTCGAGAACAGACGCAGGCAGTTGTCTTGGGGCGGGGAGACCCCATTGGGCGTTTCCTTAACCGCTTAGAAAAACGCTATGTCTGGGCCCTGGATAAGGTGTTACAGCGGAAAAAGGTATTCCTGATTGCGGTGACCATCCTGTTTGTGGGAACCATGGCTTTATTCCCCATCGTCGGGGGCGACTTCATTTCCAATTCCGATCAATCCTTTATCGGTCTCAATGTGGAACGGGCTAGCGGTACCGCATTAGAGGAAACGAACGCCACTTTTCGCCAATTAGAAGCGACTATCCGCAATGAGGTCCCTGAGGCCGAGAATATCTACGTTAGCTTTGGCACGGGGGAGGGGTTCAGCGCCCTGTTCGGAGCCCGGGGGTCCAATCAGGGGCGAATTTTAATTACCCTGCCAGACGTCCAAGATAGAGACCGTAGCCAGTTTGCCATTCAGGATGCTTTGCGGGAACGTTTCAAGAATATTCCTGGTATTAAGGTAACCATTGATGAAGAGGGTGGGCCACCAGGTATGTCTGCCGCGGGTGATATCCAGGTGAAAATCTTCGGTCATGACCGTGTAACAGGACGCGCCTTAGGGGAACGGGTGGGAGCCTTGATGAAACAGATAGAAGGGGTAGCCGACGTGCAAACCAGTTATTCTTCCCCACGGCCGGAGTACCAGATCCATATCGATCGGGACCGCACGGCGTCTATGGGATTATCGGTGGCACAGATTGCCCGTACTATCGAAACCAGCATTAAAGGTACGGTGGTAACCCGCTACCGCGAAGGAGGCAATGAATACGATATCTGGGCGCAATTCGACAAACCATTCCGGTCTTCCAAGCAAGACCTTTTAAACCTCTACATCGCCACTCCCACCGGTACGCCGATCCCTCTCAGCAATATTGCACAAGTGATTTCGGGAGAGGGTGCCACCACCATTTACCGGGAAGACCAGGAACGGGTAACGACTGTATCCTGTACCATTTCCGGAAGAGATTTGAAAAGCGTCACCAAAGAGTTAGAGGAAGGCTTGAAAAAAATGACCTTCCCTCCAGATTTCCGCTGGGAGATTGGTGGGACTGCCGAGGACTTGATGGAATCCTTCCGTTACCTGTTCATCGCGATCCTGGCAGCAGCCCTGTTGGTTTACATGGTTATGGCATCCCAGTTTGAGTCGTTGTTAGACCCCTTCGTCATTCTATTTACAATTCCGTTAGCCATGATCGGGGTTATTTGGGGACTTCTTATTACAGGAACTACCCTGAGCGTCACAGCTCTCATTGGTGCGATTCTCTTAGTGGGCATTGTGGTGAACAATGGCATCGTCTTAGTAGACTATATTAACCAACTGCGGGATAAGCAAGGCCAAGATTTGTGGTTGGCGGTTCTCGTTGGTGGACGGCGAAGGTTGCGTCCCATCCTCATGACGGCCCTCACTACCATCCTCTCCATGCTTCCCCTGGCGTTGGAATTGGGTTCCGGTGCGGAGATTTGGTCCCCCATGGCCCGCGCAGTAATCGGCGGGTTGAGTGTGGCCTCCTTCCTCACCCTTTTCGTAATTCCTGTCCTCTACCTTACTTTCGAACAAAAGGTATTAAAACGCGCAGAACGCAAACACCCCAAAGAAAAGCCTGTTCCCTATAATCGACCTTCTGATCTCAATCTAAGCCAAATCGCCTGACACCACAAAAAAGTGGGGCTTAATACAGGCCACTTTCTCCTTGGGTCAGCCTGTAATATTTAACTTTTAGCGAATAATGGATATATATATCTTGTTATTCCTTTAGTTTATTTGTAATATTCTGTATCAGACAATACAGAATTACTGCACCAATCATTGCGGAAAATAATATTAGCTTAAAAATGGACCCATCAACATCAGATCCTACAACGCCACTATATCCCTTACGGGTGGCCTCGCAGTTGACTAAAACTTCCGTGTATTCACTTCGCCAATATGTGGATTTAGGGCTCATTATCCCCTATCGTACCGAAAAGAATCGCCGTCTCTACTCCCAAGTAGATATTGCACGTATCCGCTGCATTAGAAAATACCTGGACGAATATAACTTGAATGTAGCGGGGATCAAATTACTCTTCGCCCAAGTTCCCTGTTGGCTATTAAAACCCTGTCCCGAGGAAGATCGCCAGACCTGCCCGGCTTACACCTCTAATACAGAACCTTGCTGGCAAATTCAAGACCGGGCTCCCACTTGCCAGAATACGGAATGTAGACTCTGTCCTGTCTACCAGTTACCGGATCGTTGCCAGGACCTAAAAACTCTCTTCAAACGGCTTCCTGAACTCGACCGCAGTCATGAATTAACCTAACCCACAAAAGCGGGGGAAATAACCATGAAAAACTTAGTGATCTTAGGTACCGGTACGGCCGGTACCATTATGGCGAACAAACTACGCCCTCTTTTAGATACCGACACCTGGCGTATAACCCTCATCGACCAGAATAAAACCCATTACTATCAACCAGGATTCTTATTCATTCCCTTCGGTATCTACACAGAAAAAGATGTAGTGAAACCAAAACAACCGTTTTTTCCTTCAGGGATAGAATCTGTATTTTCGGAAGTCGACCGCATTGTACCTGAAAAAAGTCAAATCATCTTCAAGGATGGGAACCAGATACCCTATGACGTCCTGATTATTGCCACTGGCTCCCGGATCAATCCTGCTGAAACAGAAGGATTGCAAGAGGGTGGCTGGCACAAAAACATATTCGATTTTTATACTCTGAAAGGGGCCCTGGCCCTGCGGGAATTTTTATCCCAATGGACAGGGGGCAAATTGGTCTTGAGCATCATGGAAATGCCCATTAAATGTCCGGTGGCTCCTTTGGAGTTCGTTTTCCTGGCTGACTGGTGGTTCGCGGAGCAAGGAATTCGCCAGGATGTAGAGATCGAATTCGTGACCCCCCTGCCGGGAGCATTCACCAAGCCTAAGGCCTCCCAAGTTTTCGGAGACTTTTTAGAGCAAAAGAATATCCGCCTTCACCCTGAATTCAACACGGAAAAAGTCGATTGGCAGAACAACAAACTTCATTCCTGGGACGAACGGGTGGTGGACTACGATTTATTGGTGGTGATTCCCACCAACATGGGGGCGGAAGTCATTGAGCGATCAAATATGGGGGATGAACTGCATTTCATTCCTACGGATCGACACACCCTGCAATCCAAAGAATACAAAAACATCTTTGTGATCGGAGACGCCACTGACCTTCCCAGTTCAAAAGCCGGCTCTGTGGCTCACTTCCAGGCAGAAATCCTCCAGGAGAACATCATGAATTACATTGCCGGAAGGCCGCTAAAAGCACAATTCGACGGCCACGCTAACTGCTACATCGAGACGGGATTTCATAAAGGCATCATGATTGATTTCAACTACGATACGGAACCTTTGCCAGGGAAATTTCCGCTCCCTGGTGTAGGACCGTTCTCCCTCCTGGAAGAAACAAAAATGAACCACTACGGGAAAATGCTCTTCCGTTGGATGTACTGGAACTTGCTCTTGAAAGGAACCGAACTACCCATCGAAGCCTCCCTATCCTTAGCCGGAAAGCGAATTTGACCATGGAAACCCTCACCTTACAAAACCAACTGGATAGTATCCAGGACAGTTTAGACGAGATCAATAAAACGCTGGCTCTTCAGCAACAACGCCAACTTGCATGGAGCGAGCTTCAACAGGACCTTAATCATCTTGCACGAGATGTCTTTCGTTCCTTGACCTCAGAATTGGAGGAAATCGAACCCGAGATCAAGCATGGTGAGGCAATCCTTTTACTCAAGACCATTCTCAGGAATATTCCCAACATACGAAAACTCCTGGAACAATTGGAGAGTGCTCAGGAGCTTATTACCGATGGGGCTCCCCTGGCCCGGGATATTTTCCAGGAGCTGATAAAATACTTCGACCTGTTCGAAAAGCGCGGGTATTTCGATTTCCTGCGCGAACTAATGCGCGTTGGACATCAGGTAATGACCCATTTCTCCCCAGAAGACGTAAGCCTGTTGGCCGATAACATCGTCACCATTTTAGAAACGATTAAAAGTCTCACCCAACCAGAGATGCTCTCCGCCTTAAACAACGGTGTGAACATCTATCGCAACCTGGGGACCAAAAATATTGAAGAATATTCTCTTTGGAAGGCCTTCCGGGAACTGAACTCTCCCGAGCTAAAGCGGGGAATTGGTTTTATGATGGCCTTTTTGAAGAACATCGCTCAAGAAAACGGACACAACAAATCTCAAATACAGGAGCAACACCATGACGATACGTAAAATCGCCGGTATGGATGTGGAAGTGGACGATGAGGGATTCCTCGTTGATCACACTATTTGGAACCGTGATTTGGCCATTGAACTGGCCAAGGAAGAGGGAATCGATCCCTTCACGGAACGTCACTACCAGGTACTGGAATTCATGCGGAAGGAATTTGAAGAGCGGGGCAGTGCACCCTCTATCCGCCGATTGAACAAACTGAACGTAGTTCCTACCAAAGAACTGTACCAGCTATTCCCTGGTGGACCGGCTAAGAAAGCGGCAAAAATCGCGGGATTGAAAAAACCACAAGGATGTATTTAACATGGAAACGAAACACACCTCCCCAGTTGAGCCAGAACCCATAAAGCGGGTCTCGATCATTTGTTCGCGCGGCGGTTTAGACGAAGTCTACCCGGCACTGATCCTGGCGAACGGCGCTCGCATGGAAGGAATCGAAGTTACCCTCTTTTTCACCTTCTTCGGACTCAACGCTATTCTGAAAAAAACTGTCCAGCGCTTAAAAATTGCCACAGTGGGCAACGCTGCTTTGAACATGGCCATGCCCATGATGAAATTCCCCATCACAACACCCTTTCCTTCTCTTCTGGGAGTTTTGCCAGGGATCTCCAGCCTGGCCACGGGAATGATGAAACGGGAAATGGAAAGATTGGATGTACCCCCTGTAGATGAATTCCTGGAGATGATCAACGATGCTGGGGGAAACATATTCGCCTGTAAATTAGCCATGGATATGTTCAAACTAACCCAAGACGACTTAGTCGATGAGGTTCAGGGGGTACTTACCGTAGGGGAATTCTACGAACGCGCAGCGGGTTCAGCGATTATTTTTACCTGATCGGTTTAAACTCAAACCACCGATAGTCAGCACAGGGTAGAACAGACAGTACACGCTACTTGGTACGGCTTGAATCCCCCTGGCATTTAGAGGGGGTAAAAGTAATTTTCGCCGCCCTATTGGGTCCGTAGCTCAACGGTTAGAGCAGCGGACTTCTAATCCTTTGTGCCTCTTCGTGAAAAAGTGCCATGAGCGGTAAATGGGCAATCTGCTTTTAAAATTCTTCAGCAATGGCTTAAGAGGCCAAAGTACTATAGAGGATTTCAAAAGTGTGCTATAGCTGTGCTATTTTTATGCCGTCATCTACTTGTGTTACTTTGGAAAGGGGGTTATACCCTGACGCCACATTCTTTTACATCATTTAATAAAAAATCTCTTAATCGGCTCTCTATTTTCTACAAAAGCGACGAGAATTGAAGCGCGCTCTGTTTTAATCCCGTTCGAAATCCAGAGCATACTCAACTGCTTTTTCAAATCCCATCGCTCTACCCTCTTCTTCAAGAGTGGTCGCCTCTTTTTCACCAACCTGTTCTTTAGCGCGTCCAACGGTCTTAGCCAGCGATTCATCCCAGAATCTAAGAAATGGAACAGAAAATCTATATTCCTCATATGTTGCTAACACCGCGCCGTCCAAACGAAGTGCCTTATGATATCGGGACTGACCGGCGTATGCCATCGCCATTCCGTGCATTTCAGTACAGGCCGTAGTTATACTTCCCATTTCCAGGGCCGCGCTCAAAGCTTCACTGTATCTAACCTGCGCATCGTGATAATCCCCTCGCAGAAGAGGACAATCAGCGAATATGTGTCTGGTTAGCGCGATCTCTAACGGCATTTGAAACTTTAAGGCTTCCACAAGCAATTCTTTTGCCATGGGTTCGGCCCGGTCGGGTAGAAACTGGTGAATATATATCCAACAGAGAATTGTTTTAGCCCTAACGATCAACCTTGGATCGCCCAGTTTTTCAAAAATTTCTATGCTTTCCTCTACGCACCTTAAAGCGTATGAAGAATCATCCATAACGCACTTCGACAAAGCAATGCTTACAAGAGCTAATCCTGTTTCTTTTTCGTTGCCTAGTTCTCGCCAGATTTTCACACTCTCTTCAAGCGCCTCTAGTGCATCATTAAATATAGCCGGGATCGAAAACCCTATAAATCCAAAACCAGACAGCAATCGGGCAACTGCCGGAGTTTGCCCCTCTCGTTTATTTAAAGCTGCTTTTAGATAATGGAGAGCGGATGCGAAATGATCGTGCATATTCCAGAACCAGCCGAGTGCACCTGCCAGTTGGATCAAATTTTTCGATTGGAAGGAGGACCAATCCAGTGCCGCAAGCAGATTCTCATACTCCATCTCCAAACGATTCAGCCATTTCAACGTCTCATCGAATTGTTCATCGTAAGCCTGGTCGGCAAGTTTAAGATAATAGCGGAAGTGACTCGCACGAGCGAGTTCTTCCTCGCCGCTCTCTTTGAGCTTCTCTTGGCTGTATTTACGGAGGGTCTCCAGCAGCCGATAACGCACCGATCCGTCTGCCTGGGTGCTGGTAACTATCAGTGATTTGTCAACAAGCAGTGAGAATAATTCTAAGATATCTTTATCAGCCAATGATTCACCCACACATACCCCTTCAACAGCCTCCATATCAAAGTCACCGGCGAAGACCGAAAGACGATTAAACAGGGTCTGCTCCGGATCGGACAGGAGATCGTAGCTCCAATCGACAGTCGCTCGCAATGTTTTATGTTGCTCGAGTCTGGTTCTCATTCCACCGGTCAGAAGTTGAAAGCGGTTTTCTAAACGCTCCAGGATATCAGCAGGGCTAAAGAGCTTGATTCGGACTGCGGCCAATTCAATGGCCAGGGGGATACCATCCAGTGTGTGGCAAATTTGAGCAACTGCCGGGGCGTTTCGGGTCGAAAGGGCAAACTTTGACTGGATTGCTACAGCTCGAGTGATGAAGAGCTTTACCGCTTCGAAACGCTCCAGTTGTTGGAGCTCGGGTATATTTTCCGGGTCCGGCAGGGTAAGAGAGGGCACCGTCCAAGTAACCTCACCCGGCGTTTTGAGGCCTTCTCTACTTGTTGCAAGTATTCTTAATTCAGGGGATGACTGGAGAAGTTCGTGGGTAAGTTCCGAGCATGCTTCCATGCAATGCTCACAGTTGTCAAGAAGAAGCAGTAAACGCTTGTCCTTGAGATAGGTTGAAATTGTCTGTAGCAGCGGACTGTCCGGTTCCTCTTTTACCTGCAGGACTCTCGCTACTACATCAGGAACCAATCTTGAATCGGCAATGGGTGCAAATTCAACAAACCAAACCCCATCCGGGTAGTCCTCAACCAGGTCGGCTGCAATCTGGAGTGAAAGCCTCGTCTTGCCGCATCCACCGAATCCGGTTAGTGTGACAAGACGATTATTAGAGATAAGCTCTCTTAACTCGGCCATTTCGCATTCTCGCCCGACGAAACTGGTGAGCTGGAGAGGAAGATTGTGTTTGACATCCTTCTTTTCAAGTTTAGCTTCTACAGACGACATATCCGTTTCAGGTAATCCGTGTGAAATGATACAAAAAACCCTAACCTGCTGTCTTACTCCTTGGAGCTTTGGTTCTCCAATAAACTTTGTAATCAACTCGGGGCTACTAGCTATATCTCTTTCCACCTTGTCGGAAATTGCAACCCCACCTACAGCAGCGAATGGTTCAATTCTTGATGCGATGTTTACATCATCTCCGAATATGTCACCTTCTTTCTCGAGAATATCTCCTTGATGAATACCAATACGAAGGTTTAGATGTTCTGTCTCTTTAACGGTTTGTTGGATCTTTATCGCACAATTAACGGCTGTCTTTGAACTGAGGAAGCTGATAAGTAGACCGTCGCCGATTTCTTTGAGCCAACTCCCATTATATTCTAATACTATCGGTTTTAGAACCTCTCTTTGCAAATCAATCAGTTCTAATGCCTTTTCTTCGTGTTTGGCTGATAATGCCGTAAAACCAGCAATATCCGTAAACATGATAGCGGCGAGTTTGCGAGTAGATTCAAACATAGTTATATATAACTTCCCTAAGTTTCTCCTTTTTCATTAGGTTAAAAGGAATAAATAACAGAAGGAATCTATCCCCAGACCCCTCTCAGCCGCAATGGTATTTTAACCACTGGCTTTGTACAAGTTTTGGAGCATAGGCATATCTTAAGCTGTGGATAGGAATTAAATAAATAAAGAATTTCGAGTGAGCGAAAATATCTGATAAATTTAGTAGCAGTATAAGGGCCCATAGCTCAATGGTTAGAGCAGCGGACTCATAATCCGTTGGTTCGGGGTTCGAATCCCTGTGGGCCCACGCTTTATTCCTATGGCTAGAGTGTCATTTTCCAACTTACTTACATTCTCCCAAGCGCAATTTATAGAAGCATTAGACGTACCACTGACATTTACTACATCACACAATGTCCTCTCTTTAAAACAAATTACTGGTGATAAGTCCCCCTGAATTCTTTTTTCCACATTTTCCAAAAGTTAAAATCGATCAGCCTCAAGTAAATCATGAGCTTACCCAATTTAGGAGACTAGGGATGAGTTTAGACCAATTGAAATAAAAAAAGTAACAACGGAAACAATTACCAGCTGCTCAGTTGAGAAACAATCTACATCGGTAACGTGCATTTCAAACGACATATGTAAGGTGGGCTCAATACCTCGTTTGTTAAACAATACAATAGACGATTATCAGTTTGAATAAAAGGACTAAAACCGACAAAACCATCCTGTGATATATCGTATATTTGTCGAAATAAAGAGGGTTATTAGTATTTAATCGTTTACCCAGTCATCTTTCAAATTATAGCGCATGACACCCGCAAGTAATGTTGAGGAAAGTCATATGATTTTGATTACTATCTCCGGACAAGATCCACATAAACAGTCCAGATAAATAACTTGGGAGGGAGCCAGGACTTTCCTTTGTTGTAAAGGCCAGCTAGCGGATCTGCGGCTACAATCTCTTCTAAAGTCATCCCTTCATCAATTAGATCAGCAATACGATCTCGACCCAATTTAAGCATCTGACGATATGCGCGCAGTTCTTTACGGTTTGTAACTTCTCCGTGACCAGACACCACTTTCGTGTGGTCATCGATGAGCTCAATTAACGAGTCCAAGGCGGAGAGGACACCGTCGATTGTTCCTCCATGAAAGGAATCGATAGGTGGAAAACCGTTTGACAAATAAAGGTCACCAGTATGAATGACATTGGATCCTCGTAAAAATACGACGCCGTCCGCATCCGTGTGTGCATTTGGGAAATGAAGGACTTTGATCTCTTGCTCACCGAAACGAAACGCGATTGAATCAACGAAAGTCAGTTTCGGAAGCGCTACTTGGGGATAAGGTGGGATAGTGGGATAATTAATGCCCAGAGTTTTAGGAATTTGCCATTTGTCAAGCATACGTCTATAGACTCCCTCGTTTCCGATGATGACTACTCCACCCTCGGCAAGGGCCTCATTTCCACCAATGTGATCAAAGTGAAAATGGGTATTCAAAACGATTCGGATCGGACCAGTGCTTAACATAGATATTATTTTCTTTAGTCGTTTAACATCTCCACTTGATCCACTATCTATGAGCAGAACACTGTCGGGAGTGACCACGGCCACGACATTGGACGACAGTCCTTTAAGCAGATATACACCTTCGGTTATCTCTATCCCTTTAGTTGTGAGTCCAGTGATGTCTCGTATCACTGAACATGCAGTTAGGGCTAAGACAATAGTTATTATTACAACATGCTTATTCCTTAAAAATACCATATAGCTCCTCATTGAGAATCTTTAACAATTAACAAAAAGCAAGATATGAATAGTGACCAGCTGAACTGAATCTCAAAACTCGACTTTAAATCTTAAAACTGCTTTAAATGTCCAATTTAGATCAGACTAAGAATGCACTAATTGAAGGCCTTTTTTAAGCACCGTCAGATCTTAGCCTCCTTCTTTACACGTTGCTTTACCAGCGCCAAAGGTAAATTATTCTGTTTCCTATTTTTCAGTTCCCTAAATAGTTGAGTGGCTTTCTCCCGTTGGCCCATTTTTTCGTAAGCAATAGCCATATAATACTTGATAAAAGGTAGGTCAGGCCAGGAGTTAGAATAGCTTTCCAATGCTTGTTCATAGTTACCGTTGTGGATTTCAACTAAGCCAGTTAAGTAGCTAATCCATCTCTGATCGCTGGGTACCTGTCTTTTTTGGGCTATTTTTTTACAAGCTTCTATTTTTAATAGTGCGGTTTTCATTTCGCCACTCACCAATAGTGCATAGCACTCAAAGAACCTACTTTGAAGACCCTGATTGTTTCGAACAACCTCAGGTGTTTTGGGATCCTGGACGATTTGGATTGCCTTCTGATAACGAAACAACCCCTCTTCTGGATTACCCGTTTCCGTCAGGATAAGACCTTCATTTTGGTACGAGGTGATCACGGCATCGATACGATCATTCTCTTTAGCAAGAAGGCGGTATCTTTTGTAGATCTTCAATGCCTTACCAATATTACCCTCAAGTACATAGGAACTCGCTATTCTATTTAATGCTCCAAATTTTACATCAATGTTGGGGCTCTCGAAATACTTTTCATAGTATTTTCTAGCTGATTCATGGTCGCCTTTAAAGAGCAAGTTATTCCCGATGCCTACGTTTGCAAAGGCAAATGAAGCATCCACCTCGAGGGCTTTTTTATACTGCATAATTGATTCGTCGAATCGATTCATCCTGATGAGAAATTCTGCATAGGAATCGTATGGATTAGGACGATCCGGCACAAGTTTAATTTGTTCAATAAAGGCTTTTTCAGCTTCTTTTTCATTACCCATATCAAGTTGAACATATCCAATGTAATTATAGACCGGAGCAAAAGTTGTGTCCAGTTTTATAGCTCGTTGGTAATATTTTAAAGCTGTCTGCAAATCTCTTACTTCATAGTTGAAATACCTACCTGCCAGGTATTGCATTCGTTTATCAGTCGGAAATAAATCCAGAAGCATGTCTAGGTACTCTTTTTGTTTCAACCCCTCTCCATCAAATTGTGCTTTTGAATAGAGGATCAGATATTTTTCACCCTCTGAAACCTGGTCCACAAGAGCAAGAGCCTTATCCAGATATTTTTGTGCCACCTCAGGCCCTCCAACACCTGTACCGAATCGATACAAATAAGCCAGAGCGAAGTGGGGGTCCCTATTAAATGCCTGCTCGAATAGTTGCGCAGCAGCAGCAACCTCAATCAGCTCAAATCCCTCCCTACCTTGTAGAAATAACTCCCTCGCTTCATCTGACGATGTAGTAATGGCCATCTCTTGTCTTTGCGCAATAAGTGTTGTGGGCAGCATTTGGCACAAACAAAAAGCAATTGTAAAAATAATTCCATATCTGTTTCTAATTAATTGTTTCATCTCTTCCTCCTACTCTGTTTTTGTATGTTTGGTAAAGTATTTCTGAAAATATTGTTTGCACCTTTAAGTAGCAGTCGGGCATTGATACTTGATAGAGTTACACAATCCAGATTAATATTGATCAAAATCCGTTTAACGTCTACCATAGCTAAATATTCATTTATCTCAACCGTGTAATAATAGATGTTATACTCATTATGCGTAGTGACAATCAGTTTGGTTTGAATTCCAAAATGATCCACTTGTATTCCGATGGCGTATATTTAATGCGAATATATCCGGTATCGCCAAAACCAAACCAACTTCCCTGGCCATTCACCGTAGGTTGAATACCGACAATCACTCTTAAAGCAGCGTTAATAATTAATCCATGCGCTACAATTAAATAATGCCCAGATCCTCTGTGAATGATATTTTCCAATGCCCTAGCTGCCCGGCAGTAGAGGGTCCAATTCGATTCTCCAGTTTGAAAATAGGGCTGAAAGGGATCTAGAAAAACTGGCAATGGGTGCTTTTTTATGGCTTCTTCCAATCTCATTCCAGTGACAAGTCCAATATCCTTTTCCATCCATTCAGGATTTGTTTCCACGGGCATATTTAAAGCATCTGCGATTATCTGAGCTGTTTCCACAGCCCGCTGTAAAGTACTGGAGATGATATAATCGAACTGTAACTCCCTAGATAGAAATTCCCTAGCGCGGATTTGGACTTGGTTGCGACCAATGTCTGACAGACGTGCGTCAAAATGCCCCTCTTTTATCCCTTTATCATCGGCAACGGTACGGCCATGGCGCAAAAACGTTAGATATATTCGATCACCCATCATTATTTTTGTGAAGTTTGCATTTCTCTCACTAATTCAGCTGAGGATTGGCCCGTTGATGGGGATGAAGCAAGGCTTTGAACTATTCGCCATTCACCATTCTCTTTTCGAAAAGTCTGAGCAAAACGGAGTAAAAAGGTAGATGTTTCACCACTAACGGTCACTTCAAAGGGCAGTTCATAATAAGCAGATGCAAGATCACCGCAATTTGATATTTGAATAGACAAACTCTTCCGTTCACCTGATTTTATGGACTCAAACAATTGCATGTCATCCGTTAATTGCTTTTCAAAATCTGACCTGCTGGTTATTACTTCGGCTTGATCAGTACCGAATACAAGTAAATCTTCCGCTGTGGATATAAAACCTAATGCTAATTCGATATCTCTCGCTTCATATGCCTTAACAAATTGCTCAATCTGGGATTTTATCGCCTCGACCTCAACCGCTTTTTGCATCGTTGTCATCGTTGGTTGGAAACAACCGACAAGAAAACCTAACACTATTAATATGATACATGATCTTTTCATATTACCCTCCTCTAACTCAAGCGGATTTACTTGGAATAATTCGTCACCGTTTCGTACTTCAAACTGATGACATTAAACCGACACTTTTTAACTTACTTGCCAAACTTATGCCATTCCCTAATAATCTCGTTAGAATTCGTAGGAAAATATTTGCTTGAATTTCCTGTGAATTCGTATCTCTTTTTGTCACCGGGCCGCCCTTTCTCAGTAAACTCATCTTTAATCTCTCTGGCTTCTTCAATATTTCTAAAGGTTTTACATTAGCTTATGTTAACCCAAATACTATCATCGTTTACCCGACGATATTGTGATTGCATCTGACTGAGTACATTATCGTTTTCTTGATAACCGCTCCTACCCAATCTGATATTCGTGAATACCTCTCAATAGCGGTTCACCCATCAGGTATCACCATTTTGTAGTTCGTAATTACGTAGATGTGACTATTTCCATCCTGTGCATAGGTTATACTGTTTACCGTCAAGCAGAAGAAGATTATTATTAATGCGGTAGAACGAACCTTGTTATTCAGAATATGCTCTCCTTGCATATATGGGTCATTGTATGGTTACATCCTAAATTATGATATCCATAATAAAACGGTAGCATTGGATGAGTGGAGAATGAATCGAGATTATCGAAATATGGTTTATGTATCTGTAATAAATCACGTTACATGTCTTTCTCGGATAGTAAACATATATGTAAGTTGGATGCAGAATAGGAATAAAGCCATTACAACCCACGAATTCTAACACTCGATAATAGGCTCATGATAAGTTGTTTCATGGTACCCTCCGTTACCTGATTCAACCAGAACAACTTCTGGCTGGCCAATCGTGGAAATCGGGATTTATTACCCCGCGGTGTGGTGAGAGAAGGCTCCTCCTATGGGTACAACAGTCGATAATACTGGAAGGAAATGGGGTGTAAGGAATGTTCCCGTCGTGAAATACGCGTAACTACCTCGTTCCACCGAAAAAAGGGTACCGAATTCTTACCACATTAACAAGCTATTTTTCTCTCGTTGTCATGGAACCACCTCAAGTTTTTTGACCTACGCAGCGGCTATAATCACCAAGTATTTCTTCGTTAATTTTACCAGATCAAAGTGAATCGGAAAGTTAGCATTGGAAGAACAGGTTAGCTCTATGAAATTAAAGATAGGTAGGACGAGTGTCTAATGCCTCCACTTTTAACAAACAACAGTCTTTAAGTATTAGCTACAGTACAACCAATGTTCTTCCTACAAGCACTAAAATAATGAAAGTCTTTCATAGGCCAGATAAATTAGCGGTTCTGTATGCTTATGGTAGTTCTTACGCGTCTCTGAATTAAGTTTTCTGGACGCCGCTGTTGAAATAATCAAACGACACCGATGGAAGGTTTGTCTCCCTTTGCCCAGTTGAATAACAATGTTCACCAGATTGCCAAGAAGATTAGGGGGTTCTAAGGGCAGCAAGCAGACCACCAAAAAAGGATCAAAATTGATTGCAGACCTGAGCTTTGTTTTCAAAACGTACCTGACTAAGCGTTCCTTAAAGTGATAGCATAAACCACCCAAAAGGTGAGCAGTAATAACATAAATCTCATTTAGGGATATTCGTTGGAAGTAATTTTTTCTTCTAATATTTGCGTAACCCTGTCAAAGATTTTCTTGGGAATAAAAGAACCCCGCATTTCAGAGTACCAACTATGCACGAGAGTATCCCAAGCCTCAAATTCTTTTTCTGTTTGGGGCCTAACAACTAAGCCGTGTTTTTTCATGATTTCAATCGCCTCGGTATCTTTGTCGCGATACAGACGTTTATGCTTGTTCCCGATTTTGTTTGCAACCATCTCCATGATTTCCCGATTATGAGGGGAAATTCCATTCCAGGTTTGAAGGTCCACTATGACGGCAGCGGTTAACAAACCCCACTTCATTTCTAGCATATAATTGGCTACACCAAATACCTGGGTTGACAGAGCAAAAAGAGGGGTCGTAGCAATTGCGTCAATTAAACCTGTTTTCAATCCATGGAGTATATCAGTAGAAGCCAACGGCACTACTTTAAAGCCACCCTTTTCCCATAATCTATCGGTTTTATAGTCCCCGGCCCAACTAAACATTTTCATCTTCCTCAAATCCTCAGGATGAACGATCGGTGCAGTGCTAAACCAATAGGCCCAACCAACGTCGGCCCAATATAGCACCTTAAAACCACTAGCTTTGATTCCATCTTCCAGGTCGATTGCAATCTGGGAGCGCACCAAATCAACCTCATCGTAATCTTGAAAGAGCAGTGGAATAAAGAATGCCGTAACATCTGGGTTGAGTTCAGTTAACCCTTCTGCTGTAATGGCGGCTCCATGAATTTGACCTATGCGCATTTTTCTTACCATATCTCGTTCGTCACCTACCACACCGCCGGGATAAATGCGAAGAGTGACCTCACCATTTGTCCTTGCTTTCCATTCCTGTCCCATTTCAACTAAGAGACCGTACCAGTCCGTTCCCTCTGGGGCAAGTGTGGCCATTTTTATGACCGTCTTTCTGTCCTGAGCAGACAGCAGTACTCCAACAAATAAACAAACTAAGTAATGCCTCCTAATTAGAATACATGACTGTAAGAATAAATGGTAATACACTCGGATGACCTTAGGGATCGTTAAAACTAATGCTCCTGGGATTATTTCTAATCCAATCACTCGATTTCCAAAAACACATTATTTTTCTTCCTATGTTTCTACCTTTCACTTTACGTACCACCATCACAGCCCAGACAAAAAAGAATAGTTCGAACAATCCCGAAGCGGGCGTGATATAGTAAGTCCACACATCATTTAAAATGGAACCATCAGTCCAGGGCCAAATACCGATGGAATATTTAACATCCATGAATGGCCAGAGAAGCTTTACACCTATTTCATCAAAGACATCATGGAACACATGTAGCCAGGCCCCGATTAAAAAACTGATGGCAGCGCTTTTACTGAACAGGTAGTACACAATGATAGCCGTTGCCAATGGTAAAAACAAGGTATGCGAATACCCAAATAGATAATCCCGATGCATGCGGATATCTATGGAAAATATAAACAGCCGATCCAGTATAAAGCCATCCGGGAAGGCAGACCCAACGATTAACCATTTAAAGTTTAAATAAGAGAAATGTCTCTTGAGAATAAATTGTTCGGTGTAGTGGGCGGTGATACTCAATTCATTATCCGGTAAATCAACCTTGAGACCGGTAGTGACTTACCTGAATGGTCGCCACATTTCCCTCACTTCCAGCCTGATGTTTTGTTCAAATGACACCAAATCATGCCACCAGTTTTTACCCAGGAGTAAATCGTTTCTAACTATTGCCATTAACCCTACTTA
>CAZBEL010000002.1:0-26906 GCA_964490885.1 uncultured bacterium | reverse complement strand
ACCCAATGATGTAAAGGTTGCCATCGTCACAGGGAGCGGCGATTTCTAAATCACCATCCCCCGCAAGATTCCCTAGCACAAGGGCGGCGTTGATCTTGTTCCCGGTGCTATAGGGAAATCCACTCTTCACCGTGCCGTCACTACCGATAGCCACAATCTCATTGCCCCAGGTACCCACTACAATGTCCAGGCTTCCATCCCGGTCCAGGTCTCCCACCGCCGGAGCGGCCATGACGGCAGCCCCCACATCCACCGGAAACCCAGCAACATCCGTACCCGTGTGATGAATAGCATACACCTGTCCACCGATGGAGCCCCCTACATTCTCAAAAGTCCCGAAGATGATTTCCATATCCTCATCCCCATCTAAGTCCGCTAACGCAGGGGTCACCATCACGTAACCCCCGGCTGAATAGGACATCTGTACCGTCCCGTCCGTGTTCAGGACATATAATTTGGTGTCCTTGGAACCAAAAACAATCTCCAGGTCGCCGTCCCCTTCTAAATCAGCCATGGCTACGCTTGACTTCACCTGATTCCCAGAAACAAACGGAAACCCCGGCAACTCGTTCCCTTGTTGGTCAATCCCGTAGAGATTGAAATTGTTGGACCCGAAATAAATCTCGCTAGTGCCGTCTCCGTCTGTATCGTACACCACAGGTGAGGTGACCACGTTGGCATTAAAATTATAGGGGAAGTACCGTTGATCCAGACTGATATTCAGGGTGAACTCTTCTTCGAAAGTTATCGTGAACGGATCCTGGCCGGCGTACGTTGTGAGGGTAAAGGTTACTGGTCCCGTACCAGCATCGACAGCAGCGGTAATTGCAAAGGCATCGAAAAGGGTGAAAGCTGAGGTCCCCGGATCAATGTTGCTGGGGAACTCAATGATATTATCATCGATAGTAATGCGCGGATCCGTCGTGGAAAGCATGCAAACAACATTGGTCGCCGTGGCCCACCCTTCCTCATTATACAAGATAACCTTCAACCCGGCGGTTTCCCCGGGATTGAATATGCCATCCCCATCCGTATCCCCCTGGAGGTTCACTTCCTGCAACGTGAGACTGGGATACAACCCCCCAGCCAGGGCCTTGAAAATATTCAGGCGACCGGAACCGAGCATGCCGGTCATGCTCTCCGTATGAGCGCTGGCATCCCCGTTATTCCGTACCGGGCAGTCCCGATCCATGTCGGAGTAGTAATCGGTGGAGTTGACGATGCGATCCTCCACCCACGCCTGAGACGTATCGGGGAACATGGACCAGAGCAACCCCACCGCGCCCGCCACGAAAGGACTGGAAAAGGAAGTCCCTGTTACCGAGGAATAACTATTGTTAACCATCGTCGTCCAGATACCTTCACCAGGTGCGGCCAGATCCACCGTCGGTCCGGCCGTGGCCCAACAATTAAAATGGTCTCCCGGTCCAGTGGCAGTTACGGAAATCACATTATCATACCCAGAAGGGTAATGGGTATCGAAATTCGTGGGTCCCTGGTTATTATACCCATTGCCAGCAGAAGCCACAATAATAGCGCCATATTGGTTGTGGACCACGTTAATGACATTCTGGGCGCCGTTACTGTAACCATACCCACCCCAACTACAGTTGATCACATCAGCTCCGGCCTGCGCCGCATACAGGATGCCGTCATAACCCCCGGTAAGGCTCCCGTTACTATCATTGGCAATTTTCACCGGCATAATTTTGATGGCCCACCCAACTGAGGCCACTCCCAGGGCATTATCGGACACACTGGAGGCCGTTCCCGCTACCATGGTCCCATGCTCAGGAACATCCCCTACGTTGGGTGGTCGGGGGTCATTATCCTCCTGGCTACCACTCCCAGACTGGGTATCCCAACCGATGAGGTCATCGATGTACCCGTCCCCATCATCATCCACACCATTGATATCGCCAGGGTCTAAGACCCAGGTTCCACCGGATTGCTCCAAGGTCACGCCGTCCCCGTCAGCATCTTCACCCAGGTTATTCCAGATATTCCCCACCAAGTCAGGGTGCCAGTATTCGGTTCCCGTATCCACTATGCCCACGATAATCTCGCCCGAGGCGATGAGCCCGGGAACTTCTCCACCGGGGATGTCCCACATGTCCCAGGCCTCGGGAGCCTGGATAATGGGGAGATGCCATTGCATGGGATATCGGGGATCATTGGGGATGTAACTGGGTTTCAGAATGGGCATGCGCTCCACTAGTCCCACAGACGATGTTTGAGCCAGGGCTTGACGAATTAAATTAATATCAGTTCGCTCACCACCAAATGAAAGGACGTAAAAGCGGTTGAGGTACACATCGCCGTCCCGATCCTCTGGCCGCGCATGGGGGAGCCAACGACGGAGTTCCCGGGCTTGAAAGTGCTGTAAGAGGGGATCAAGATCGGCAATCCCGGTTTGGATTCCTCGTGAGGTGTGTTGAATTACAAAATCAGGGGTTCCATTGCTCACATAGATGAGGAGTCGGTCGGAATAGAACTCACTCCCCACCAGAACAGCAATGGAAAGACAAAAGGATATTAGTTTATTCATCATTTTTCCTAAACACAGGAACGGATTGGGTCGGCTAAAAACCTAACCCAATCCATTCACCAATACTTATTTCAATACAACGAGTTTGCGCGTGGCGTGGAAACCTTCACCCTGGTCGGAGGTGGCTTGGAGATCATAGAGATAAACTCCAGAGGCCAAATCCGTGGCATCCACCGGTAGATGATACTGCCCGGCTGGGAGAGCTTCATCCACCAATCGCATGACTTCCCGCCCGGTGAGGTCGTAAACGGTCAAGCGCGTCTGCGCACGAACCGGCAGGTCGAAGGTGATGGTAGTCCGTGGATTGAAGGGGTTGGGATAATTCTGATGAAGGGCAAACCGCTCCGGCAGAATCGAGGATACATCATCCCCCACCCCTACGTTGGCAGAATCCACATCCACGCGGATCATGAAATCCCCTTCAAAGAGGGTGGACAATAAGTCCCACTCTCCGTTGGTACCCGTGGGGGGCGGCCCGGTCACGTTAATGTAACTCCGACCATCGATGGGATCATCCGTATCTATTCCGATGGGCGGGGTTTGGGCCGTTTCCTGCCAACCCACGTAAAAATCACCCGACCCTACGTATAGGTTCAGAGCCGACACATCTTTCGTATTCCATCCCGGGGCTAACTGAACGACTAATCCTCCAGTCCAAGGCGTGCCAGGTAGACCGTCGGTACCATCATCATCCCAAACCTGAAGCATGGCGATGCCCCCGTTGTTTCCTTCCACGTAGAACTTCAGGCGCTTAATGGTAGTTGGGTAAGTGTCAGGAGTAAAGCGAACGGCCAGGTAATTGGCATCACCCACATTAACGCTTGTATTGGCCACACCGTCATCATACCCTATCTCATAGACCGTCTGGGCTTCGGGAACCGCACAGGCTTCTGTGGAGGGATTGCCTTCTAGGGTGTCGTACACCACCGTAACCTGGTAACAATGTTCTGACCCATTCTGCGCCAAGAAATCCTCGTAATAAGGATCGGTTAGTCCAAAACCAAATACGGCCGGTTCGTAGTCGCTTCCGTCCACACTGCGGTAGACATTGTAGGTTGCCGTTAAGCCGCCAGTGCTGGTTACGTTGGCCCGGATGCCCCATTCACCATCTGCGAGACCATTGGCCGCGGCAATGTTCGCCCACGTATCCCAGCTGCCTAAATTAGCCCAGGAATGGAGGCTAGGAACAGTCGATTCATCCAATGATACCGCGATTGCAGTATCAATCTTCATGGCAATCATAAAATCTCCCGTGAAGGTCCACCCTGTTGTATGGGTGGTCCAGGTATCGGTCTGCGTTGTAATAGCCATGGAATAGGCAGGTGTATCATCCGGAATCCCACCGGTCACCGTATAACCGTAAAGGGTGGTCGCCCCGGCTTGGGTGGCGCCATAGATATCAACACTGTTCACAACCACCGTTGTAATCCCAAAGGGAGCGTCAAAATATGTTCCCATAACTGCTGTACCGGTAAGCATATAAATGGCGTTCTCAAAACTGCCGTCATCATAAATGACGTCCCCATTGAAACCGCCACCAGCGTTGATGTCCTCCCAAGAGAGGTAAACCACATTATCGCCGGGCGTGGCTACCAGGTTCTGGATTACAGGAATAGTCTCACCTAAAGAAGCTTTCCAAACGTGAACGTCATCAATAAACAGTCCAGAGCCGTTACCGCCGTCATCATTATCGTCGATGCGGGCAGTGAAACGCAATTTAATATCGTCCCCAGCATACTGAGAGAGGTCCAGCTGGGTATTTCCGTTGAAGGGATCGCCAGGCATGTAAGTGGTCCATCCGGTTCCCCCGGGACGAGTAATATCACCGTAATCATAAAAGACTTGCTCCCACTGGTAGGCACCGCCACTCACGGGAGTCATCACCACCTGGTCGTCGGCATTGTCGAAAAGAAGGGTGTCCCCGGCCGAATTGGAAACTAAAATGTCGTCGATATAAAAACCGGTGAGAGTTGGATCATCAGGGGTGGAATAGGCCGCATCAGACCCCATGTAGAAACGGATTTTTACATCTTGACCAACGTAGGAACTCAGGTCAAAGGTAGCGGGGACCCAGCCGCTGGAGCTGCTACCCCAACCGGGAATATTACAGTCCTCATCGTTAAAGAACCAACCATAGCAACTGGAATAGGAATAGGCCGGCGTGCCGGAGAGTACCGTCCAGGCAGAATCCCCCACGACCTGGATGCGTACGTTGGCGGCATCCCAACCGTTAATCATGCATCCTTCAATGTTGGTGGGAACTCCGCTGTAAATTTCCAGTTCATACCGGATCTGAGCCGTAAGGGTTGGGCTGGTACCAGAAACGGTAAACGTGGGTGACTCTAACGCCTGGAGCCAGCCATCCTCGTAACCACTGAGCGTCTCTTCACCACACCACCAGGAATTCCCACTATAGGCATTGAACGTAGATTGATGAAAGAATATGGGCACGTCACTGATGTCGGCTACCTCTACCCGATAATAGTCCTCCAGGAAATTATCTCCATCACCATCCCAGTCCGGGAAGTCACACCATACGTCAAAACTGAATTTAATGAATTCGTTGCTGCCATCGAGGGTAGGAAGCGTAATTGCCGGGGTTGTGACGGCACTGCTAAGCCCGTAATTGTCATCGTCAATGTTCAAACTATGGGTAGGACTACTATAACTACTGGAGGTAACGGTCCAGCCGGTTTGCATTTCCCAATCGGACATGTCCCCTTCCATATCGTCCAACCAGATAGTGGTCGTGTCGGTGCGGGACACACTCCGAGGAGCGGGAACCGTTACTGGCGTGTTCGTCTGAGCCTGAATAAAAACCGGTGTATGGATCCTTGGAGGTTGCTGATCTAACCCTCGCGCAAGTAAAAGTACAGAGAAGAAAAAGGGGATTGTAAGTAATCTTAATTTCATGGAATTGTCCTTCCTGAGATGTTTAGTAATGAAAAATCTTTTTACTGCACAGGGAATAAACTCCCATAATCCCTTACGATTGCAGCATGGCATTTTATAGCAAACCGCGGCAATTATCAATCCATAAAAAGGTCGCGAAATGGGTAATAATGTATCCTCGAAGTTTAGAAGTTTAGGTTCACGCCTAATTGTTGGGTAGTTTTCAACACACCATAGTTCACCCACGCATAATCCACCACCAAACCCATACTCCCCGCGCGAAACTTCAATCCCCCCCCTATACTCAACCCCGCCGTGTCATGTCCCACATGATCCCCCACACGCACAAATAATAAATCCCCATAACTATACTCCATCCCCAACGAACCATACACCGTGTAATCACTGGCATTCACCCCATCCGCCACCAAGATCAATCGATGACGCTGACTCTTTATCCACTCACTCTCACTCCCAATCACCTCATTCCGTATCCCTAAACGAAATATCAACGGCAATGGAAACGGCTCCGTCACGCGACTCAAACGACGATCCACATCCAACGTGTCCGGCACCACTCGCTCTAATCCCGAACCGTGATACTGCACCTCAGGACCAAAATTACTCACACTCATCCCCAACCGAAATCCGTAGATCCCCGTCTCAAAATTCGACCCTATGTCAAACGCCACCGTCTGCATCCGTGTCAACTCTATGGCATCCCGGATGTAATTCAACCCCAACCCAACCTTTAACCGATCCGTCATCCGACGTCCATACACTATTCGCAACGATAATGACTGTACCTTGAACTCCTCCCCCGTCCCATCGGGGTAACTCTCCGTCGTCACATCCATGGGACCCGAATCTAAATAAAATAAATGCACCCCCAGGTAATCGGAACCACTCAACCGCTGCCCGTAACCTAAAACACCATGGGTTATCCCTGCTAAATACTGCGTCTGGGTGTAATACACCTCTTTCCCCTGTAAAAAAGCTATCCCTGAGGCGTTGTACGGGATCGCCGATACTCCCTCACCTGCCGCTACATACGCTCCACCCATCCCTATGGCCCGTGCACTCGTCTCTATCTTTAACCAGTTCCCTGCTGCCGTGGCTACCTTCGTCACCACCTCCGGCAACTGACGGTACTGACCATACAGAAACCCCACACTAATCCAAATGATAAGTGCTACCTTAACCCTCATCGCACCACCGCAAACTTCCCAATATGCTCCTTACCTCCACTCTCTACTACATAAATATATAACCCCGGCGATACCTCCTGATTGTTTATAGTGCGTAGGTCCCACCATTCACTTCCGTCATAAGGATCGTCATGCTCAATGGAATTAATTAACTCCCCTGTTACCGTGTAAATGGATATCCGGCATTTCTGGGGTAAATGGGTAAACCGAATCAGTCGCTGGAAACGGGTCTCGTTAAACTGAGAATGGACCTTATAAGGATTGGGCACTACTTGCACGGATTTCAGTTCATCCTGGGTGACTTGATGGGGTTTCCCCAACTCGGACATGTCCACAATCCAACTGTCGCCATCCACAAAAAATTTCTTGGTGCGGAAAATGACGTAATCCCCATCCTCCCAAGGATATTGGATTGCCCAGGGATTATCGTTCACCCCATCCCCATTGTCGTCATAGAAGTCAGCGGTGGGTTCCTCGTCCGAATTGCTCTTGGTCGCCGCCCAAAGCATGGCCTTATGGTAGACGATATCCCCAGGGGAATAAGTCACCGACGGCAGCCAATCTACGATCTCAAATGTGGTCTCACCTTCATAAACATACCGCATGATAATGGGTGTAAACGTGAAATCCATTTTCAGTTTGAATGTAAAGATGGGAGTTAACACTCCATCAACTAATAGAGTATCGCCAGTGAATTTTACTTCCTCGTTGCGGGTCCAGGCGCAGTCCCCGAATCCCAATTCATACACGGGAGGGAACCCTCCCGGAACTCCCATATCGGAATGGGTCAGGCTCACTTTTCTACCGGTATAAAGGTTGGTGATGCGGAAGGGGAGCACCGTGGGGAAATCGGTACAAAGGGTATTACTCACCGTGTCCCCCCGGGGAGTGCTGAAAAACTCGATCTTGTAATCGAAGTTCAACCGGCGGTCATAGGCAGTTTGGTCGTTGTACTGAAAATCAAAATACATGGCTTCGATGAGGGCACTGTCGGCGTGCCATTCCATCTCCACTAATTCCACTGCATCGGGCATGGTGGTGGGCATGTTATCAAACCGGAAGCGAATCCCATCCAACAGGTCGCTATCAGTCCCCACGGGTGTCCTTATTTTATACGCTGGGATCATGATCAAACCATCGCTGGAATCGGCACCCGGGAGTCCCATGAGGGAATCGATCTCCCCTATCGAGAGCCCGGCAAGATCGTAACTCATCTCGATCTCCACCGGCAGTTGAGTCAAGGTATCGCTGATCTCATAAACATAGACGTACGGATTTTCAGCCGCCATGTTCTCCACCGCCACACTACTTAAATCGGCTTCGATCTCAAATTTCAAGAGTTCATCGCGCAAGGCATCGCGATCCACGATAAAATAGGAAATGTCTCCTGTCCCGATGGTGCCCGGTTGACGCAAGAAAAAAGACCCCACATTGTCTTCTTCAGGAAATGTGATATTGCTGGCATAGTATCCTGGAATGACGGTGACGAAGTTGGCATCTTCCGGAGACGTTCCCAGGGGGCTTTCTAAACTGCGGTAGCCCGTCCCTTCCTGGGTGGTGAAATGCCCCGGGTTGGAGGGAGACCAAGTTGTGTCAGCCGTATAAATTCCGTCGCCATCGTCGTCAGTGTACTCTACCGTATAGGTGCGTAATCCCATATCATAAGCAGTGACGGTGTAGGTGTATTCCACACCATCCACCACGTCACTGTCAATATAGGCATGGCGGAGCCCCGTATTATACCCCAGATTGAAGCGCGGGGCGTAGGGATCAGGTCCGGAGATTTCGATTCCCCGCCTGGGCGCTGAATCGTCACAGTCCAAGTGCGTGTAGATGCAATGTTCTTCGTCCTCTTCAGCCGTGAGATCGAATTGGGCATAAGGTTTCCACCCAATTGGATTCCCGTCATAGTCGTACAAGCGGTCGTCGGGACCACCCCACGTGCGGCCCCCATCCCGGCTACGGTAAATCCGGTAACCTTCGAAGTCGGCATAACCGGTTAAAGAATCCAAAGAGGCTTCGGCTAAATTGTCCCATGAGAGATAGACACGTTGGTGATTCACCGTGGCAAAAACGACGGGGGTGGCCGGTGCCGAAGGAGTACCGCTCTGGGATAAAACCACACCTAAAAAGACCAAAGGCAACCACCACTTGCTCCAGCGGAGAAAATTCATTGAGGTATCGGTTTGATTCATGAGGACCTTTTAGAAGTTTAGGTTCACGCCTAATTGTTGGGTAGTTTTCAACACACCATAGTTCACCCACGCATAATCCACCACCAAACCCATACTCCCCGCGCGAAACTTCAATCCCCCCCCTATACTCAACCCCGCCGTGTCATGTCCCACATGATCCCCCACACGCACAAATAATAAATCCCCATAACTATACTCCATCCCCAACGAACCATACACCGTGTAATCACTGGCATTCACCCCATCCGCCACCAAGATCAATCGATGACGCTGACTCTTTATCCACTCACTCTCACTCCCAATCACCTCATTCCGTATCCCTAAACGAAATATCAACGGCAATGGAAACGGCTCCGTCACGCGACTCAAACGACGATCCACATCCAACGTGTCCGGCACCACTCGCTCTAATCCCGAACCGTGATACTGCACCTCAGGACCAAAATTACTCACACTCATCCCCAACCGAAATCCGTAGATCCCCGTCTCAAAATTCGACCCTATGTCAAACGCCACCGTCTGCATCCGTGTCAACTCTATGGCATCCCGGATGTAATTCAACCCCAACCCAACCTTTAACCGATCCGTCATCCGACGTCCATACACTATTCGCAACGATAATGACTGTACCTTGAACTCCTCCCCCGTCCCATCGGGGTAACTCTCCGTCGTCACATCCATGGGACCCGAATCTAAATAAAATAAATGCACCCCCAGGTAATCGGAACCACTCAACCGCTGCCCGTAACCTAAAACACCATGGGTTATCCCTGCTAAATACTGCGTCTGGGTGTAATACACCTCTTTCCCCTGTAAAAAAGCTATCCCTGAGGCGTTGTACGGGATCGCCGATACTCCCTCACCTGCCGCTACATACGCTCCACCCATCCCTATGGCCCGTGCACTCGTCTCTATCTTTAACCAGTTCCCTGCTGCCGTGGCTACCTTCGTCACCACCTCCGGCAACTGACGGTACTGACCATACAGAAACCCCACACTAATCCAAATGATAAGTGCTACCTTAACCCTCATCGCACCACCGCAAACTTCCCAATATGCTCCTTACCTCCACTCTCTACTACATAAATATATAACCCCGGCGATACCTCCTGATTGTTTATAGTGCGTAGGTCCCAAAACACATTTCCGCTAGTCTCGCTCTCGTGATCGATCACCGCCACCTTTTCGCCAGTGACGGTATAAATCGTGATTTTACATTTGGCCGGCAGGTTGGTAAAGCGTAACAGCTTGGTGTACTGATCCTCATTAAAACGGGAACGGACCTTGTACGGGTTAGGAACAACCTTGATCTTGGACAAATCTTCCTGGGGGGGTGCGCCGGGAATCACCGTAACAAAATTGGGGTCGAGAACCGTTGTTCCCCGAGAATTCTCGATGCTTGCATACCCATCTGGATGGGACCAGTGTTCAGGGTTGGCTGTAGACCAGATGGTATCGGGTACTACGCCTCCGGTGGTATCTTTCCAAACGATGGTATAATCGGCTTCCACCCCCATGTCGTAGGCCGTGACCGCATAGGTATACTCCATGCCGTCTACCACGTTGGTATCCTCGAAGAAGTAGTAATAATCCTTACCGTCGATAGTGATAAAAGTACTGATTTCCTCTAACCCGGTATTGCTTCCCAAGGAAAACCAGGGTGCCCGAGGATCTGGTCCGGCAATGGCATGTCCCCGGTTTTGCCCATCATCACAAATATCATTCTCATATATGCAGTGGATCGAATCTTCGTAGGCCGAGAGATCAAACTGGGCCAGGGGCTGCCAGCCCACAAAGATGCCGTTATTATCGTAAATCTTTTTATCGGGAGTGCCCCATGTATTGCCGCCATCCGTGCTTTTATAAATCTTGTAGCCCTCGAAATCTGCATAGCCGGTAACCACATCTTTGGACAGCTCGGCAATATTATCCCAATACAACGTGACCTTATTACGGTCCGGAATAGCCACAACATTAGGTCGTGAGGGAGGCGTGTAACCCTGGTAGTGGGAATTATACATAATCTGGGCGAACCGGGCATTATTAATCAGGTCTTCCTTACTCTCACCAAAAATGATGCAGAAGGAGAAGGGCACTTCTTCACCCACATCCAAATCGAAGGGACCACAGCTCATGATTAAGACACAGTCCAAGCCTTCTTCACCCTGTTTAAAGGCATCCTCCTCTTCTAGGCCTTCCAGGGAATCGAAGTGGGGATTTAATTCGCTTCCCAGGTCCGTATCAGGGTGCGGGGTGTGAAAGAACCATGCTTTTTCATCGGCGCTAAGGTTCACCGTATCCCCTTGCATGACCTTCAGGAGGATCTCCTCTTTATTCTGGGCCTGCGGACGACCTGGGTTCCCGGCACAACAGTTGGTGTTGCTTTCCCGGGTGACAACTCCCGGGCGGTTGTACCAATCGAACCAGTGCCAATCGGTCATTTTAAGCGGTTCCCCGGGGAAGATATCAGGAAAACCATCCTCATCTAAATCTACTTCGCGTGTGGCTAGCGGGGAGTCCAGCAACTGGGTAGCAACAATTCCCAACTCGGTGGCGCCGTTACTATTCCCATCATAATCATACACCATGGCCATGCTGATGAGCATGGATTCATCGCCGACCTCAAAGCGTTCCCAATAGTATTCCATGAAATCGTCAGCGTTCGTGTGGACATTGAAGTTCCCGTTTATGTCCGTACTCACCACGTCAGCATCCATGTAAAAACCTAGGGAGATGTCCTTGTAATCAAACCCTTTTCCGCGGTTCAGCTTGGTACCGTCGGGCATGATCATGGCCTCGTGAAAAACACCGTTCTCGTCGTAAAAATCCCCGCTTTCATTACGCACTCGCACCGTGACAAACATGATATCCTCGGCATAGGAAACGCCATACGAGTGGGCTTCAGCCATGACCCGAAGACCCATGGGATAGCCCGTTTGCTCATACTCGTTGTTCGTGTTAACCATATTTCCACGATGAGCCCAACGATCGTCAAATTCCAGGTAAACATCAGTATCGGAAATGAAGCGTCCAGGAACAGTCTCCCAGCAATCGGGATCCTTGCGGGACCCACTGCACCCTGGTAAAGCAATATTAAAGTCCTCAGCCCACCAACCAGGCCAGAATGGTTCGTAACTATTCTTCTCGATATCAAACTTGGTAGGCCAGGTCTGGGAATAATTACTGTGTGCCAAGAGGGGATAGGTATCGTCCGGATCCGTATATGGGGTTCCCCCGAAAATGTCTCCAGCGGTTACTTCGGTATTATGGGTGTTAACCCGGGCCTTGGTGGAAGCATGCCAGTCTGTATTGGTGCTGGGATTCCACCGGGTAAACCATGACTCGGCTACGTTAGCCCCGTAGTACATGTAATTGTCATCGGCGGTCCATTCCTCTTTATCGGGACCGTAGTCGTACACGTCAAATTCATCCGTGCGCTCTCGCAGGGCGGGGCGTAAAGCCCAGGGGCGGATCAACCCCACCCGCGAGGTGGATAAATTGGGGTCCAACTCCCCGGGTAGGGACATAAATATGGTGCCATCGTAGTCGTCAATTCCCCACTGGTATACATCGGTAACGAATTCAGTGCTGAGAACTCGCGCGACACTGTCCGGCTGCCACAAACCGCGGTCATTATTGGCTTCAAAAAGAATTCCCACAAAATTCGTATCTCCGTCAGCAAACCAGGCATCGTAAGCATCGGTAGATTCCCAGGTCTGGCGGATCACTATACCACCACTCTGGATGGATTCCACCAGTTCCCAATGATACCGTGAAGAATAAGCCTGTCCGGGCACACCGGCCATAAACGCCACTGCAGGGAGATAGGTGTACCGTCCCCATAACCCGGCAGGAAACTCATCCCAGTTGATGAAATTCCCGTAATTCGTGATCACATTCTTCACTTTGCCCTGGAGGAGATACCCTTTAGCCCGGTCGTTCATGGGATTGGTGGGGAAAGGATTATCGCCGATCTTTTCTGTCCGGTGAGGGAGTACATTCCTTGTTGAGATCGCACCGGCAGAAGATTCCCTCTTCTCCGCTCCCCAAAGTAGACTTACACTCACTAGTAGCAGAACAGAGGAAAAAACGTTGAAGCGTAGTTTTAGCATGTTATTCAAAATCCAGTCGCACAAAGAAGTTGATCTCCCGAGGATGGGAAAATTTCCAGGGCTGGTCGTAGAAAGACCCCGATTTGTCCGCACGTACTCCCTGGTGATTGGGATCGGTACCTGGGAGACCCACATAATCTAGGTAATATTGTCCGGGATCATCAGGTTTACCAGTGAGGGGCCAGATATCTATGGCATTCATGATGTTGAAAACATTGAACACATTCAAACCCAACGATATTTTCTGTCCGTAATAGGTAAACGCCTTGGAAATGGCAATATTTACATTTTTATAAGCCGGAGCCCGTTTGCTGTTTTTATTCTTCACATCTTCCACCGGGTCACGTCCATTAAAAATCCATGGTGTGTAAGGATACCCTGATTGGTAAAAACCGGTGAAACCGGCCACAATGCCGTAGGGTAAATGGGAATAAATGGAAACCGTGAGATCATGGGGACGGTCATAGGGCATGCGGTATTCCTGGGAAGGGGCATCTACATATAACCCTTCCGCGGCCGCCCAGTCATACTCGCTATTCCCCTTCGCAATAGAATAAGTGTATTGAATTAAAGTGTTCAAAAGATGGCCCCGGTTCTCCAAGGTAAGGTCAATTCCCCTAGCACTGCCGTAATCGCCGTTAGAAAACACCTTGTACTGGTAAACACCGGAACGGCTATTCTTGTATGTAACCCACTGATCCATATTCTTAACCCAGGCGCCAACGGAATAACGCCAATATTGCCCCACTTGAACATTAAAGGCGAAGGAGTAGGACTGGGTGCGCATGGAATTCATGGTGGCATTTCCGATCAAACCTTCCCCTTCTTCAAACAATTGCTCGGGGTCCTCCAGGCGGTTGGTATTCAAATAAACGTTCTGGTACACCGGGGTTTGATAGTACAATCCGTAGTTGAAAGTAAAAGTGGCTTTGTCGGTTATTACATGACTGAAGCCCAGGCGGGGACTCAGTTTATAGGTCCACTTAGAATCGGTAAAGAGTACTTTTTGCTGCGCTAATCCAGCAAATTCGCTTACCTCTTCGTCGGGATCCCACTGATTGTTACCGTTCATATCAGAATAATACCACGGTTTGCCCGGAGAGAAGTTACCATTGGTATCGGCCCAAACCTGTGTGTTATAATTCACTGCATCCATCCGTATACCGGCATTAATCACCATCCAGGGGACTTCAAAGGTCGTCTGGATGTAGCCGGCTAACTCCTCCGGTTCCCGGTAATCATCCCATTTCCCGTTCTTATTGGCATCGGCATAGGCCTCACCAGGATCCCAACGTCCATTACCTTCCCCGTAATCGGGACCTTCATATTCCTGATCAAAGGGTAAAAGGCCATCCGGGCCTGTGTCCTGCCAGTATTCCGCAAAGGTTTGGATAAAAGCCCCTTCACCCAACCACGGGTATTTCACCTCATAGAAGTTCAACTTGTGGGATTTATAATCAATACCCGTGCGTAGCTTTAACTTATCAGTCACCTGGGAGGTAATATCGAACCGAAATTCGTTGGTCACTGCTCGGGAAGAAGCGTAGTAACGATCGTGTCCCCCAAAGGCCCGATCTTCTTTCCAGGCATCATTATAATAGGTAGGCATATAGTAATAAGGATCGAACTCTTCCCCGGAATAGCGTGTCCCCCGACTAAAGGCAAATTGCCCCATGGCAGGATCCAACTCCCATATAAAGTCCACCACCCGATAATCGTAGAACGGTTCGTAATCCTCATACATCTCTGGAGCTAACCAGTAGCTCCCATCTCGAAACTGCAAGGTTTCTACCAACTCCGGACCGTCCCATTGACCATCTGTATATTCAGGACCTTCCTTGTCAATCCATGGTTCCCCTACATCCCAGATACCATTTCCGTTGAGGTCCGTGAACTCCTCGGCAACCTCCCAGTTATAAATGCCCGGTTCTGCGCCGTAATACCACCCGCTTCGCTGATCCAACTGGGTGTAGTGAATAGTATCCCCATTCTCGGTAATGGAATAAGGAATGATGTAAGGATTGTAGGCATCCGACACTGAAGTATTGGGTCCGGCTGGGTGCCGCCACTCAAACCAATCGGGGTAACCATCCTTATCACTATCCCGCCAGCGAACCCCTTGAAACTGGTCCTGGATGAACCGCGAATAGCGGAACGTGTAGAAAGTCTTGCTGGTAAGCGACTGATTGATCTCCAGAGCATAGCGCCTGGTATCCCGAAATAGTTCCCCCTGACCCACATCCCAATACAAATACCGGGGGTTGAACCCTTTCCGATGCGCAGCAACTTGCCAGTAGGCCAGGCTCATGCGCAGTTTGTTGGAAAATTTGTAGGTCAATTTGGTAAACACGTCCCAGGTGCGATCAAACCCGAACCCGCGGAAGCCAGGTACCTGGTCCCAAGGTTGCACCAGATTGTTGCGATTCTGGTCCAGGATCGTCTGGTAATTGGGATCGTTAAAGTCCGGAACATCGTAGAAGTTCACCTGCCCCGGGAGGCGTTTGTAGACAATGTCGTCAAACTTGTACACCCGGTAATGACCATTGTCAGTTAACTGTCCAGACAGCCAATAATACAGTTTTTTCGAACCAAACAGGGAGCCACCAAACCCAATATTGAAATCGTTGTAGGCCCGGAGTTCATCGTACCGAGACCCCAAAGCGGCTCCCACAGAACTCGTCTCATACTTCATGTGGTAGGAAAAGGCATCGCCTCCGGAATAGGTATGCATGTTGGAGACTGCTGACATGGCATCTCCGTACTCCGCATTGAACCCCCCAGGTTGCCAGTCGAATTCTTTGACAGCGAAAAGATTCAGTCGCGTGCCATTCCCAATCCCGCCATAGATGGGGTTACGAATATACATTCCGTCAATAAGATAGGCGATCTCACCGGTTCTGCCACCTCGTACGTGGACTTCCTCTAAACCGCGTTCCTCATAATCGGGAATACCCTGGGTACGGCTCTCTACCCGCACCACCCCGGATTGGAGCGTGTACAATTCATTGAGATCACGAATGGGTAGCGATTCAATGGCTTCTTTGCTCACTGTGATCTTCTTAGATGTAACTCCCTTTTCCACCATGGGACGTTGAGCAACCACTTCCACTTCTTCCCCTTCGATGGCGGCGATGGGGAGTTTGAAGTTTAACCACACGGTTTCATCCATCATAACCCGCACGTTGCTGATGGTCTGTTTCTGGTAACCTAACATCATCACCGTCACGTTGTAGGTACCCACGGGGACGTTGAGGATCAAATAATTACCATCCACATCGGCAACCGCCCCGATGGCTAACTCGGGAATATAAACCTGAGCGCCGGGCAAGCCATTCCCATCCAGGTCGGTGACCCGTCCCCGGATCGTTCCATCCGTACCTGCGAATACAATTCCCATTAGAAAAATGGTCATCACCGCCCATGACCAATGCTTCAGAAACAGGTGTCGTTGACTCATGGTAAATACACCCTTTGGAGGCCAGCAGTCCGACGGGTACGATAAGGATCATTGTTAAACTCGGCCAAGCGATCTAACTCCCGGAGCTTAACCACCTGGGCAGTTTGCATTAGCTTGCCTAAAACGCCAGACCTACCCAAGGGTTTGGAGGTAAATTTCCCTAATTCCCAGCGGGAAAACCCAATCCAAGTTTCCGGCTGACCGGGAAATTCACTCCAGCGTACATAGACTTCGTCTTTGGCAATCCCTAAATCCTTAACTAGCCAAGTGATATTCCGCTCGCCGTATTCCACGCCGCTACCCACCATCGTCATGGTCATCTCCCGGGTGATCCGGAAACATTCAGTAAAAGTGGTATCGGCACCGGGACAATCTTCCAACTTGGCAGCCGGCCACGTCTCGTCGGCATAACACACCACCTCCCCATTGCTATTCACATACCCCCGCACTTTCTTGGCAGGGACCTCTACGGCGTCAGCGTCTACCCGGTAAGATTTTTCAATCTTGTAAATGGCCACAGCGGTAGTGTCAAAATACTCTTCCTCTACCATTTCACCATCACGCAATAGTCCGTTAGCGGTGTAGTACAAGACTTCCTCTTCAAAATTAGGTTTGTACCAGAACCCATCCTCAACCTGCGATTCTGTCCAGTAGTAACCATACGGTTTGAAGTAGCTCGGTTGCGCTACTTTATAAAGATGGTCATCGAATTTGAACAACAAATAATCATATTCCCGGGCTTCCTGTCCTGGTCCGGGATTGACGTTCTCCCATTCGGTCTTAGTGATTAAATAATCCTGGAGTCTATCTTCCGAAGGCAGGCGAGCAATGACCTCATTCGTATAAAGGGTCACCAATGAATCGATATTATTAACCTCCACTACCTGCGTGTCGTTATAGGTTACAACTTCCAAAAGATCATGATACACTGTTCCCCACCGAGAGACCAGGGAATCTCCCGGATAAATGGTCATCATCACCTGGGGTGTCAGGGAATCAGACCATGTGACCAGTAAATGTTTGGGAACGGTTCCCTTGAGATATAGTTCATCCCCTTCCGGTGTACCGTTATGATTGCGATCAGTGTAGGCTTCGTCAGAATCAATAATCCCATTTCCTCGATCATCGAACTGGTCGCCAGGGTCCCATTTCCCGTTCCCATTTTGATCCAGGGTCAACGTTTCAGCCGGGTCCCATGTGCCATTACAGTTCCGATCCTCGAAAGGTTCATCCAAGTCCCGTGCCCCGTCACCGTCAATGTCATAATAAGGCTCATCCGGATCCCACACACCGTTCCCCACATCGACTGTCTCGGCCGGATCCCACACACCATTGTCATTGCAATCAGTATTGATCCGGTACATCAAAGAATCGGGGCCGATCTGTTTCCGCTCGAATGTAAACACCTCCTGAAACAAGACTGGTTCGTCGGCCACAAATTGAAAGGTAGTATCCTTCCACTCGGCTTTATCTACAAACAGCACCCCTTCGTCAATGAGAGGAGTATCAACCACGGCTGCATAGGCAATTTGATCAACGGTGTCGTTATAAGCCACTTTAATCGTGGAAAAAATCCAATCTGAATTGTTGGGTTTATAGCGTTGATTATCCGGGTTGGCATCTAAATCCCAGAAGAAGGACTCGATGTTCTTAAACATAGTAGAAGTAAGGAGAACCGAATCCTTTATGACGGTGCCCCGTTGGGTGAGCGAATCTATGAGCGTCCGGTGTGTGGCTTCTGGTTTGTCGGGAGTGATCTCCACCAAGTATTCCGGAAAAGTTTGCAAGGTTA
The DNA here is from genome assembly GCA_964490885.1 of uncultured bacterium. Lineage (GTDB taxonomy): Bacteria > Fidelibacterota > Marinisomatia > Marinisomatales > TCS56 > CAZBEL01. Next base: position 8,702 of record CAZBEL010000002.1, on the reverse strand, counting down.
AGAGCGGTGGTGTGCGATGTTGCAGAGAGAGGTAAGAACTGTAGCTAAATTCGAATTGGCTCATGCTGAATCGATAGAACTCGGCATAAATATCGTTGTCCAGTCCGTAAAAATAATCGATGAGAAGACCTTCGGTACCGTCTCCCACAGTAGTCTCGCCAAGGGTATTTGTCAGCTGGGTCTCGTCCGTTGAGTTCTTGCTGGGCTCTTCGCAGCTGTTCAGCCAAAGACCCATGGCAAGGGACATGGGCAGAACTATCCCCGGGAAATATTTTCTAAGGATGTCAGTCAAGGAGTGTCAAATACACGTTGATTGGATGGGAAATTAACCATGATTCTCCTCTGGTAGACCGGTACCCTAGCGACCACCAGGATACCGGTCTATGAAATGTGTTTTCACAACCAGTAGAGGGGAAAAGGAGGTTATTTCATAAGCACCAGTTTACGAGTCTTAGTATCCCCGTTATGACGTAACCGGTAGAAGTAAACTCCACTGGTCAAGTCTGAGGCATCTAAAGTAACCTGGTATTGGCCTGGTCGTTGGGTACCCTCGAAAAGGGTCTTCACCTTCCGCCCCTGGAGATCGTATAGGTCCAGAGCAACCGGTCCTGCTTGCTCTAAGGAATAATCGATCCGGGTGATGGGGTTGAAAGGATTGGGGTAGTTTTGCTGAAGTGCAAAACGGTTGGGTTGCTGGGCATTCTCATCCACACCCAGGGCAATGGTTGGTCCGTAATGCCCTACATACACGCGTTGCTTGAAATCCTCATAGTTATCAGGTGGATCAACAGTAGGCGTATTCAGGTCAGGCATCTGGAAGACGAAATAGACGTTGCTATCGGTGGCAGCACTGGCTGTATGGACACACGTTTCGTTAGCATCTTCGCCTGGTGTATTGGTGAGGTTCCCGATAGTGGTCCAGGTAAGGCCATTATCTTCGGACTTGGACAAAACAATATCGATATCGTTATAAACATCCACTGCGCCGGTAGTATCCCAACTGGTTATCATGGGATACGCGGTCCAGATGACCTGACTTCCCGGTTCATTACTAAGCGTCATATCTGGCCAGAACCGGTACCACGTGGCAGTACCCGCCTGTCCGTTATTAGGCCCAATATCAAACCAGTACGACTCGTGCATGTCTTGAATGAAACTAACCCTCCAGGAACCAGGATCTTCCGGTGTGGGACTGTACATGTGATAAAAACCAGCCCCGGGAACATTGGCCAGCGCCAGGGATCCATCACTAAATAGGTTTCCTGCCAGGTAGCAATTCACATTCACGTGGAGACCACCATCCGCATCCACCTTCACATCGTGTTCGTAACCTAAAAACAGGTTGGAGACAATCATCGTATCTGGTCCAACAAAGATCACTGTATCCCCAGCGTACCCTAAGTCACTGGCAAAACGCTCGATGGTCGTATCGGGGAGATAATACCAACCACTTCCTTCCAGACCGCCAGAGGTCGTCCAAGTGGCCCCGTAGTCAGTCGTCTTGGAGAAGAAGAGGGAGTGGAGGGTCACAGGACCGCCAGCGTCGTAATTGGCCCAGTAAGCAGAGGTGACTTTATAACCTACACCTGAGGCGTTAATATCGAATTCAGGTCCAGCCGTGTAACCGGAAGTAAAGTTGGCCAGAACATCCATGAAGAGCACAGGATCGGCCATGCCATAATAACCAGCCAGGTACCAGTCGGAACGGAGCAACCAGTAATTATCGGGCCCCAGACCTTCACCGAAGACGGCAAGTAGAATGGGACCGGTAGGACCATCTAAAGCCATCGCCTGGCTCACCCACAGGTCGGGAGGATCACAGGGAAGAGTTAAACAACCGTTGTTGAGATCGTACACAGGGAGTACAAAACTGCCTCCCAGCCAACCAAATTCATCCCAGGTGAACATGGCGCGGCCTCCATTGGCCCCCCCACCACTGGAACCGGTATATTCATTCCAAATGGGCGTAGGAAGACTGTTGTAAGTGGCTACGGCACTGGGATAACGGGCTCCTGGTCCTTCAGGATGTTCAGGGGGATTCCCGCCAGGATAATAATTACCCTGTGTAATGGTAGCGGGGGTGATCCATACTTCCCCATCTTCCGACTCACTGGCCCCTAAGAATCCGGCTGAAACATCAATCCCTTGCCATCTCCGGTAAGCTAAAACGAATCCACGATCCTTTACGTAAGCTAATGGATTGGTGGTATTGGAATACAATCCGTACCCATTCTTGGAAGAATCCACCAAGGTAGCGGTGAAATCCAATCGCGAAGTGTGACGGACTATAGGAGTGGGAAATTGTCCTGAGGTCAGATCAAAGATTTCATTCTCTTCCCAGCGAAGTTGATCCGCCCGCATGTGTTGATTCATAGGACGATCTATCCGGTATACTTTAGCCAACAGGAAAGCCGACAAGGTGAGCAAAACCAAAACAATTTTCGCCGCTTGACGCATGTGATCCTCCTTAGTGAAATACGTACCAGTAAATTGTGCTCAGACACATGGTGTCTTGAAGGGATAATAACCATGTTCCCTCACTGGAATCAAGCGAATTACGTCACACCTTGCCCGGGAAGAATAATAAACCGAGGAAAACCGTTGAATAAATGTCCCGTTTAACCCAAACTTTACTGATCAATTAAGGTCTATATCAATGCGACAAGTCATTCTTTTAGGTAGTCTTCTACTCACCAACCTCCTGTTTGGAACCAGCGCCATGCCTGGGCCAATCACCGTCACCCAACCCGATGGGACGACTCTCACGGTCATCCACAAAGGGGACGAATGGGCCGGGTGGCACGAAACCTTAGATGGATGGTCCATTGTCCAGGACGCCACGGGAACCTGGGTATACGCGAAAGGTGTGCAGGGCCGTTTCTTGATCCCCAGCCAGGCAGTAGTTGGTCAGGACAATCCCCCTGTGGCGGATGTAGCCGGCCAGCCGTTGTTAAAACACCTGCGTCCAGAACCCTTTCAACGTCCGGTTTACAATACCCGCTGGCAAGGGTCCGCAGCCCGAACCGATACCTTCCGTATTCCAGTGCTTTTGGTGGAATTTCCCAATTATGCCGCCGTCTACCCGGACACAATATTTAATAACATCTACAACCAAGTAGGGTATGGCCATCCTGGCCACCCCGGCTCAGGGAGTTTCCGGGACTTTTATCAAGAAATTTCCTACGGCCAGTTTTTACCCCAGGGGGACATTTACGACTGGGAAGTAGCTCCGGAGGACCACGATTATTATGCTTACAGCAACCCTGATGGGTACAGTCACGTCTTAGAATTAGTACGGGCCATGGTGGACTCGGCCGAAGCCAACGGCATGGATTGGTCCCAGTACGATAACGATGGCGACGGGTATGTGGAAGCCCTCACCATTATCCACGCCGGGCCGGGAGCTGAACAGGGAGACCACTCCAACATCTGGTCCCATCGCTGGTCCCTCTCCGCGGCTGGTTTACAAGTTCAATACGATGGTGTTTGGATCAACGACTATAGCATTAACCCGGAAATCCAGAGCGGCAACATCGTGGCCATTGGGGTGATTTCCCACGAGTTTGGACATATCCTTGGACTCCCGGACTTGTACGACACAGATTACTCCTCCTCCGGTGCAGGTAAATTAGCCCTCATGGCCAGTGGATCTTGGGGAACATCCGGGAATTCTCCGTGGTATCCTTCCGCCATGAATGCCTGGAGCAAAACGGAAATGGGATGGACCAACGTTATCACCCTAACTGCTGACCAGACTGGCATTCCCATTGAGCAATCGTACACCAGCAACACAATTTACCAAGTGAACCACACCACCGACGATAGCGAATACTGGCTCATAGAAAACCGCCAAAAGCGCGGGACTGATGTCCTCATGCCCTCAGCAGGATTACTTTTCTGGCATATTGATACCGAAAAGACCAGTGGTTGGGGTGTGAATAATGACGAACCTCATTATGGGGTTGGTCTGGAACAGGCCGACGGCCAATTCGACTTAGAAAACGGTTTCGGCAGCGACGGGGGGGACCCCTATCCGGGTACGACGGATAACCACACTTTTAGTAATAGCACAATTCCTAACACCCACAGCTACTACGACATCCCCTCCATGATCGCTTTCGAAAACATTTCGGCCGCCGACTCCATCATGACCCTCGATCTGACTTTTGGCGATTACTTGTTAGAGTACCTCACAGTCTCTAGCGGATCCGGAAACGCCTACGATACGGGCACAGTGGATATTTCCCTGGACAACCCTCATCCAGTAACCACAATGCAATTCAACATTGAACGTGATCCATCCATCCTGAGTATTGAAAGCGTTGAACTCTTGGGACGGGCCACCGCCGACACGGTCCTCATCAACGAAGATCAGCTCCTTTTTGTTAATCCGAACATCCCCACCGGGAACGGCCCTATTTTACGGGTTACTTTCTTCGCTAATACCAGTATCGCCCAGGATGTGGTCCTTTCGTTCAGCGGGATTTACGCCGCCGATACGGCCAATGCCGAAATAGGCCTGCTGGGGAATTACAACCTGTACCATATCCAGGCCGTTCCCCAGCTATTTACTATCTCGGCGGACAGCGCTGCCCCAGGGACAGGTGGAAGCTACACCGTGAACCTGGAAAACTCCGTCCCCCTGAAAATGATTGTCCTGACCATCAGCGACACCCCCGACTATCTCATCCCCAGCGATGAGTTATATACTGACACGAATGGGAACGGTAATTGGGACACCGGGGAACCGTTTCAGGATTGGAATAATGACGGGAGCTGGACACCCCTTTTGCAACTTTCCGACCGTCTCGCCGGGTGGAACCTCGTTACCCAATACGACAACAACGCCCTCACGATCATGGTCAACAACTGGAGCCAACCGTTAGAAGTAGGCAGTGGCCCTCTCTTGACGGTGAATAACTTAGTGGACAGTCAAGCTCCCACGGGACCGGTGACCATCAATATCACCACCGCCCAACTCATGGACATGTACGGGATTAACGGTGTGGAATACTCCGCAGACTACGGTCTTTTCATCATTACTGAATCCCTGACGACGTCTGGGCCTTCCCCACTGCCTCAGACTTATGTCCTATACGATAATTACCCCAATCCCTTTAACCCGGAAACCACCATCCCGTACGATGTCCCCAAAATGAGTACTATCCGATTTGCTATCCACAATATTCTTGGCCAAGTCATATTAGAGACCGTTAAAGAGGTGAATCCCGGGCACTATACGTTTCGCTGGATGGGCCAGGACCAACATGGCCAGTCGGTACCAACAGGCGTCTATTTCTTCAGGATGGAAACCCTAGAGGGTTCCTTTAGCGCAACCCGAAAACTGGTGTTGTTGAAATAAAATTAGTATAACGTACTTTAATAAAGTATACTACACCTTTAATAGTTGGTAAAAAGTTGGTTGCAAACTAATAACGTTTCACGTTAATATATTTAGGTGATTAAGTCTTTCAAAGATAGGGAGACTGAAAAGGTATTTCAGAGAATATTCTCGCGTAAATTACCCCATGATATTCAAAAACTAGCCATGAGGAAACTGTGGTTAATTGATGCTGCAATGAACCTAAAAGACTTGCAAATACCACCGTCTAATAGGTTAGAAAAATTAAAAGGAAGTAGAAAGGGACAATATTCTGTTCGAGTAAACAATCAATGGCGGATATGTTTTGAATGGAAAAATAACGATGCCCGTAATGTGGAAATAACAGATTACCATTAAGACTAATTATGGCAAAGGAAACCAAAATCCCCCCCATCCATCCGGGAGAAATATTATTAGAAGAATTTCTCTTACCAATGGGTATAACCCAATACCGGTTAGCGAAGGATATCAATGTACCCCCACGGAGGATTAATGAGATTGTCCAAGGCAAGCGAGCTATTTCTGCCAATACCGCTCTTAGGCTTAGCAAATATTTTAATATGTCGGCTCAGTTCTGGATGAACCTTCAGTCGCATTATGATATAGAACTAGAGAAAGAAAAATTTTCAGGTAAATTGGAGCGGGAAGTAACTGTTTATACCATCCCCGGAAAGTAAAAAGCTATTTTTAAAAAAGGGATTATGCCCTTTTCTGGCGGTAGGTATACCGTGGGGGTTTATGTTTTGTAATCACTTCGGGAGTGACCACAATTTTGTGTATCGCTTCCATTTCCGGGATGCGGTACATGATGTCTAGCATGGCTTCTTCCATCACAGCACGCAAAGCCCGCGCTCCGGAATTGCGTTTCACCGCCAGGTGGATGATTTCTTTTAAAGCAGCTTTTTGGAAAACCAATTCAATCCCTTCCATGCGGAACAGTTTCTGATACTGCTTTACTAAAGAATTCCGGGGAGCTGTGAGAACTTGATAAAGATCACTCTCATCTAACGGCTCTAAACAAGTCAAAACAGGCAAACGCCCCACCAACTCGGGGATGAGTCCGTAAGCCACTAAGTCCTCCGGGTAAAGGTTTGGTGAATTTATAGCTTTCCCGCTCTGAGAAACCCGACCGGACGCTTGAAACCCGATACTCCGTTTCCCTCTCCGCCGGGTGACGATCTCTTCCAAACCCTCAAAAGAACCTCCGCAAATGAAGAGGATATTCTTGGTATTGATAGGAATGAGGCTCTGTTCCGGGTGTTTGCGACCGCCCTTGGGGGGTACATTACTCACGGACCCCTCTAAAATCTTCAGTAAGGCCTGTTGTACCCCTTCACCGGAAACGTCCCGGGTGATGGATGTGCTGGGCGTTTTGCGGCTGATTTTATCTATTTCGTCAATATACACAATACCTTGCTCGGCACTGGCGACCTTGTAATTAGCCACTTGCAAAAGACGCACTAAGATGTTTTCCACATCCTCCCCCACATACCCGGCCTCGGTAAGGGAGGTGGCATCCGCAATGGCAAAAGGAACTGACAAATACCGGGCCAGGGTCTGGGCAATGAGGGTCTTCCCTGTGCCCGTGGGACCGATCATGAGAATGTTGCTCTTTTCGATCTCCACCCCGTCATCCAAATCGTTAAGGAAAATGCGCTTGTAGTGGTTATGGACGGCTACAGCCATGGTCTTCTTGGCCTGTTCTTGACCCACCACGTACTGGTCCAGGTAAGATTTGATTTCCGACGGACGCGGCAGGGTACGGTGCTGGGCGGTGCGTTCTGCCGGTTGGGGCGCCGCAATGGGCGTGGGGACGTTTTTCCGGAGGGGGTTAGTCTTCATGTTTCCGAGGAGCCAGGATGTTATCAATGATACCGTACTGTTTCGCCTCAGTAGCGTTCATGAAATAATTCCGGTCGGAGTCCTTTTCAATCTTCCGCAACGTCTGCCCGGTGGCCTTGGCCATGATCTGGTTAATACGTTTCTTCAGGCGTATGATTTCGTCAGCCTGGATCTTGATGTCCGTAGCCTGACCTTCGGCTCCTCCCAAGGGTTGGTGAATCATGATCCGGGCATTGGGTAAGGCCGAGCGCTTGCCCTTGGTACCTCCGGCTAAAAGGAGGGCCGCCATGCTGGAAGCCTGCCCCATGCAAATGGTGGCGATGTCCGGTTGAACATATTGCATGGTATCGTATACCGCCAAACCCGCCGTTACGTATCCCCCGGGGGAGTTGATGTACAGAAACATGTCTTTTTCAGCACTCTCCGCTTCCAGGAACAACATTTGGGCGATGATTAAAGAAGCTACGGAATCATCCACTGCCGTTCCTAAAAAAATGATGCGCTCTCGCAACAACCGTGAATAAATATCGTACGCCCGTTCGGTGCGGCCGCTTTGTTCCACCACCATGGGGATCACTTGAGACATAGTTCTCTTCTTCATGTGTCTGGTCCTTTCTCACCAGATTGTTCCCGCAGGTCCCGGGTGGCTACGGTAACCTCCTTCACCTTGGCGAATTCCGCTAAGTAAGACAGTACCTTTTGTTCTATGAGATCATCTTCGATACGGGACCGGTGGGAAGGTTTACGGTAATAACGATCAATTTCCTTGGCCTGGTCTGGAGAGCGTTCTTTTAATCGCTGAATCTCTTCCTGAATTTCCTCGGGACTCACTGACAATCCCTGGTCTTTGATAATGGCTTTCCGGATTAAATACCACTTCAGGTTCCTTTCCGCTGCCGGACGATAGGTTTCCCGAACTTTTTCATCATCCAATTCCTGTCCCGGTTGGTCGGCTTTAATCTCTTCAACTAGATGGTCTAAATAGGCCTCCACCATAGAGGGAGGACAAGGTGGATCCACCAGGGCAATCATGGCATCGGCCAGTTGTCGATCAAAGGCTTCCTGGGAGCGCGAAACGTATTGTTGTTTTAAGCGTTCTTGCAAATTGGCTCTCCACTCTGCCTCATTAGTAGCCTGGGGGTCTACCCGCTTGATAAACTCAGGGGTGATCTCCGGAAGTACTTGTTCTTCGATGTTGTGCACGGTGATTTCAAAAGGTGTGGGAGGATCATTTTCTTTCTCAGCGATATAGATCCGGGCCTTATCCCCAACCTTTAGGCCTAAAAGTTGCTCCAAGTTGTCTCCGCCACCAATGCCTTCTCCAACTTTAAGATAACGCCGTTCCCACTTCTCACCAATGATGGGGACTCCCGAAGAATCCAATTTTTGCAAGTCCACGACTAAAAAATGCCCTTCCTTGGCCTCCTCCACGGTGCGGATTTCAGCATTGTGCAAACGAATATCCTCCACAATGCGA
>CAZBEL010000001.1:0-30715 GCA_964490885.1 uncultured bacterium | reverse complement strand
CTGGTGGCTTCATCCAAGATTACTTCCCAAGTATAGTAATCGGTGTTAGAGGAGGAGCGGACGAATTCGAAGAAAATAACTACAAATTGTCGATTGGGCGCTGTTCCGACAGTTTTCACCAGAATATCGCCGGCAGGGTAACTTCCGCCTGCTTTCCAATCGTCCCACAAACCTGCGATCATATTGTTAGGTGCGCTGGAGGTAGGAATGGGGTAGTTCGTCCAATAAGAACTACTATAATTGGTATATGGACCCATACCGACCCAGCCATTGGTAGTAACGGTGATTTGGTTGTAAGGCACGCCATAAAACCGGAAGGCAAAGGGAAGGTTCACAGTTCCACGCCAGTCATCACCATTGGCAATACCCGTACTTGTAGCTCCAGACGTGTCGATCCAGCTAAAGGTCGGACCGGCAGCGTCGTAGCTATTCACCCATGTATAACCAAATCCATCCGGTCCACCAGAGGTGGCGTCTCCGACACCAGTAAGAGCAACGGTGTCAGGAGAGGTTGCCGCGTTGGAGGTGATGATCAGGTTACCGGTTAATGTGTCAGCTGTCGTAGGCGTGAAAGTAACCGTAACATCCAGGGCGCTATCCGGTGCAAGGCTTGCCATAGACACGTCCACGGTAAAATCGGAATTGTCAGTGGATATGTCACTAATTATCAAATCGCTTCCCCCCATATTGGCTATGGTGAGAACATCAACCAAAGATAGGTTTTGATACGTTGTACCAAAATCAATAGCCGTGGCGGAAAGAGCTGCAACAGGATTCGGGTCCACCCATCGGGCTGGCAACATGACATCATCCACTTTGCGATAGCTCCAGTAGTTGGTGCCTACGCTTCCGTGGTGGACAATAGCCAAGTAAATATCCGTACCGGCCCACGTACTGAGGTCAATAGCCGTTCGCAGGTTAGTCCACCCCTGAGAAATGACTTCTCCAATCTGGGTGGTGAAACTGCTCATGGCGTTATCAGTGGTGGAAACATACACATGTATCGTGTCTTCCAGTATTGACGAACTGGATGAGTTGCTATAAAAGATAATGGAGTCCCCAGCCACAACAGATAGTTTCTGGGTGATCATCCAGTCATTAGCACCGTCTACGTTGAAATGAGAACGCACATAAGGCACGCTATACCCTGGACCATAGGAGGAATAAAACTCCCAGCCATTATCGTACCCGTAAGCATTAACTGTATCATTGTCTATAATAAGCCATCCATAGGGGAAGGTCTCGTCGTCGAAGTTAACGTATTGGCGGCTGGCCTCACCCCTCATCTGCATTGTGTCTGGGCTGGTCGCAGCGTTTGTGTAAAAGATGACATCGGACACGTCCCACCCAAATGTTGTTGGTATCCAACTATAATCTATATCTATTGAACCTCCACCAAAGATAGTATCACCGGAGGCTATGCTCGCCGCCAAAGAAACCATAAAGTCGCTATTGGTGACCACAATGCTGTCCACGATAAGGTCGCCTGAACCTGTATTAGTTCCTACTGTGAAAGTTGTATCGCTTACGATGTCACCAATCTCTGCCGGGAAAAACGTGACGGAAGAGTACGTTAAATCGAATGAGGGAGTGGGAGGAACCTCTACCATAGACACCTCGTCAATATACACATCCCCAGTCGTAGATGAGCCGCTTGCCTCACCAACGAATTTGAAAATATACGTTGAACCAACCGGGACATTAATTGTGACTAAATCCCAACCCCCTGAACCAGACTGGTAATTTTCGGCAGTGGTAGTGAAGCCAGTAGTCCAACTGGCGCCTTGGTCAGACGAATATTCTACTCGGAAGGCTTTTGTTCCTCTCTTCTTATAATAAAACTTGAACGATGCTGTTGTAATATCCGTTGATGAACCAATAGAAAAATCTATTTCGGGAGTAATGAAAGCACCCGTATCCCCATCAGCTCCCTCATAACTGTCGAATTCAGCGGCCACAGATCCCGAATAGACAAAGGAGTAGGTATCTGTTTCCTTTTCCCACATTTTACCGTCCGAACTTCCGGCACCAGATGATGCCTCTTGGGACCAACCCACAGGATCCGGATCGGAGTAATAATTATTCGTGGCCCAAGCTTCAAAGTCCTGCCAGAAAATAGCATCAACCCCTGCACCTAAAAGTTTCACGGTGTCGGGGGATGAGGCACCATTGTGGGCAATAATCAAATCTGTAGTATCACCCTCAACCGCCGTAGGCGCATAGGTAACATCAATAGTCCCTGTATCGCCAGAAGCAATCGTCAGGCTGGTAACGCTAGTGGTGAAATCAGTGTTAGCTATGGAAATACCGGTTATGGTTAAATCGCTCCCTCCATTGTTATAAACACTGAAATTCGTTGTGACCCCTGAAGTACCTGTGTTGCCAAAATCTATCTCGGACACTGATGCCGCGTATACTGGGTTAGGGTCAACCCATATGTTTGGTCCGCTAAAATCATCTACATACAGATACCACTGGTCAACTGAAGTACACTGTACTGCTATGTAAACATCTTGGCCGACATAGGATTCTAATGGATAGGCATAACGGGTCCAATCATAAGGCGTGCTGGTAACACTCGCAATGGTAACAGTAAAACTTGCCATAGCATTATCAGTTGCAGACAGCTTCACGTTAAAATCTTCCAAATACGAAGAAGAATAAGACTTGGCCCAAAAAATAATTGAATCTCCTGTTGCCACACTCAATTTAGGAGTAATAAGCCAGTCATCATTGCCAGCAGAATTGTAATGTATGCGGGCTACGTAATTCCCAGTGTGAGCTGAAGATGTATAATAAGCCTGCCATTCATAGGTATCTCCATCGTTATTGTAAATGGTCCAATTGCTTGGAATGGATCCACCCTCAAACCCCTCGCTAAGCGCTGTACGAGATACATTCGCTGGGGTCCGAGGATTAGACGGAATAACATGATCAATATTTTGCTCTTTGGCATAGGCAATCTCTGATTCATTTAGCTCAACACCACTATCCATTTTAGACAAGATCTGTCTTGCTATTGGATCGTCAACCTCTTCTGCCATTGGGGAAGAGTTTAAATTCCTAGAGACAACTGCTTTGACGGTTGTTTGGTTTAAACTTTGTGATGAGTGATTATATTGTCTTTTTGCTGCTGATTTGATCTGGGCAGATAACGGCTCAATATTTTTTTGATCAAGCCCCCGATCCTCCCCCAGAATCCGACGCTCTTTCAGATTACCTTCATCATCCTGTGTCTCGGTGGCTTTTTTAGCCACATCCAGTTGATGCTCCATTTTGGACATGACCTGGAACTGATTAGTCCGGGTATTGGGGACCCGGTTCTGGTCCTGTTTTCCTTGAACTTTTGCAAAGGAAAGTGAAAAGAAAAGCGTGAAAGAGAATATAACAAATAGCGCTTTAGCGATAGTTTTCATGAGAGGTCTCCTTTGTGGTTAAGTAGATAGGTTTCGGGGGACGAATTCCGTTTTGGTTCCAGTGTTTGTACTCCCACCACATGAAAAATCAGGTGCAATATAGTATATGTTCAATGTGGAGTCAAGGATTGATTACTTACCACTTGTGTTGTGTTGCACGAGAACTGTCCTCGTGACCTAAAAAAATCGTACCTTATACTTGTAAAGGGAGGGTTAAGCTCTGTTTTAAGGTACCCACCATTTGCTCTATCCTTGGGTCTTCTTTTATCTTCTTTTCAATCTTACGGCAGGCATGTAAAATAGTGGTGTGGTCTCGGCCACCGAAATGAGTGCCGATACTTACCAATGATGTTCCCAGAATTTCCCGACAAAGATACATGGATATCTGCCGGGCTTCAGCGATGGGCATGCGCCGGCTATTCCCAACAATCTCCCGCTCGCTAACTTTCGTCGCCTCAGAAACACGACGTATAATATCACCCATAGTTAGGTCGCTCACCAACCTAGTCCCCACCCTTTCCCTAACTACTTTCCTAACTAAATTGAAATCAATTTCAGTCTTTGTTAAAGAAGAATGGGCCAATAGACGAATGATCGTACTTTCCAACTCTCGCACATTCTTCTTTATATGCAGTGCCACGAATTCCACAATATCGTAAGGCAGACTTAGTCCGTTTTGTTCGGCTTTCTCCATGAGGATAGCCACACGAGTTTCAAAATCCGGTGGCTGAATATCCACCGCCAAGCCAGATTCAAAGCGCGACAATAAACGGTCCTGTAAACCGTGCATTTCTCCTGGATACCGGTCGGCCGTTAATACTATTTGTTTACCAGCCTGATAAAGTTCATTAAAAGTGTGGAAAAACTGCTCCTGTGTCTGTTCTTTCTTCTGGAAGAATTGAATATCGTCGATCAGGAGAACATCGGCCTTACGATAAGACCTTGAAAATTCCACGGTGCGGTTCTTTTGAATCGAGGCGATGAAATCAAGGGTAAATTTCTCACTGGAGGCAATTACCACATTTAAGCGAGGCAACACTTCTACAATGTGATTCCCGATAGCATGGAGTAAGTGGGTTTTCCCTAACCCAACACCACCATAAATAATCAAAGGATTAAAGGCCTGCTTACCGGGGGACTCAGCTACGGTAAAGGCTGCTGTTCTGGCAAAGCGATTATTATCGCCTTCAATAAAAGCCGAGAAGGTTAGGTTTTTATTAAGATAAACGCTTCGGTTGCCATAAGGTCTATTCGGTTCTTGGGTAGGTTTTTCTTCCTCTCTCTTTAACCTTTCCGGTGAGACGGTATATTTTACTGTAATAGAGTCAGCGTTTTTACTTTTTAATGCTTGCTGTACAATTCCTTTGTAATGGCTCTCTATCCATTCATAGAAAAATTGATTCGGCACCTCTAAAATCAACTCATTATCGGTCACACCAATACATTGTATAGGGTCAAACCAAGTATTGAAAGCATGGTCGGGCAGTTGCTTTCTGAGCTGAGTCTTTACATCACTCCAAAAAGTTTCTACAGGCATTTTAGGTTATCCACAAGTTATCCACAACAATGATTTTCTAAAAATTAAGCTTTTAATTCAGTACGGCACAAAGGAGATTTTAACCGAAAGTAAAATACTTTTATGTGGGGTCCCTAAGTTTGGTTTAATCTTTGTATTTTCTATCTTCTCAGCGTTATTTTCGGCGGCTTTAAAAGGAATAAAAATGAAACGTACCTATCAACCCAGTAATCGCAAGCGCAAGAACAAACACGGCTTTCGAGCACGCCTGAAAACAGTAGCCGGCCGAAACATTATCAAAAGGCGGCGTAAAAAAGGCCGCAAAGTCCTCACGGCTTAGTAGTGTCCACAACGCGCTCAATGCTTTACCGCAAAGGCGATGACCTCTTGTGTCGCTTTGTCGGTACCACCATACGTGGATATCAACGGCTTATCTCGCCCATGTTAGGCAACCACTGTCGGTTTACTCCTACTTGTTCTTCCTATGCTTTAGAAGCATTTAAAACAAAATCCTTCTTTAGAGCTTTTTATCTCACCCTAAGACGGCTTTCTAAATGCCATCCCTTCCATGAGGGGGGGTACGACCCGGTCGTCTAAAACAGCTACTATTACATGGACAAACGCACCTTTTTAGCATTCGTTCTCATAGCGGCGGTTATTATCCTAACACCCTGGTATTACCAAATTATATCGCCCGAACCCCCGCCCGGTGCAGGTACAACAGTAGACACTCTCGCCACCCGGTCCCGAGACACTACCATTACACTCGCCCCCAACGTTAACGACACCGAACAAGTGATGGAAAAAGCTGTCCAGCCAGAAAAAATACCAGAGGTCAGGATAAGAGTCCAAACCCCCCTCTACGATGCTACGCTTAGCACGCGCAACGGTGGGTCGTTCACCTCCTTCTATCTTAAGAAATACACCATCTTAGATTCGGTGTTAGTTAATCTTGTCGATGATGAAAATAAAAATAACCTGCAAGTTCGTTTTATCTCTAACGATGGAGAACCAACAGCTCTGGGCGGCCCCTGGCAACTACTAAACCCAGACACCGAATTCATCGTCCTTGACGCATCCCAGGAACTACGATTCCAAACCCAATACGCTGGAGCGACAGTTACCAAATCCTTGACCTTTCATCCGGACGATTACCGCATCGAGGTCCGTTTAGACCTAACAGGGATAAGGGATGAACTCTCCCAGGGAACGTATGTCCTGGCTTGGGATGGAGGACTGCCAACAACAGAACAAAACAGCAAAGACGACTACGCCTACTTCAACGCTTATGTATACCAGGGCGGTGAACAACACTCCCCTAAGGCCAGTAAAAGCCGCGAAGAAATGAACGTGGAACAGGTGGTGGGAAAAACCGATTGGGTTGCCATCCGGACCAAGTATTTCGTAGCTGCACTAATCCCCCAGAACCAGCCCGCCGTCGGCGCTTTGCTCTCTGGTTATCAGAAAGGTTTGCAAAAGGTTTTCAGCGTCGGTCTCCAACAAGAAGCTCGGCTAGCCAACAACACGCTTCTATATCTGGGTCCATTGGAGTACAAACGCGTCAAAAGCATCGGGGTTAACTTAGACCATATCCTCAGTTTTGGCACTATTATCCGGCCCATATCCAAAGGGGTACATTTTCTGCTAACCTGGATGCACAATTATATTCCTAACTACGGGGTGGTGCTAATTATCTTTTCTATCCTTATTAAAATTGTTGTTTACCCGCTGACAAAAAAAAGTTACGAATCCACCCGCAAAATGCAAGCAATCCAACCCTTGCTAACCGAGATAAAGGAAAAATATAAAAACGACCAAAAGCGCCTAAGTCAGGCCCAAATGAAGCTCTTTAAAGAACATGGTGTCAATCCCTTAGGCGGCTGCCTTCCGGTTCTTTTACAGATGCCGCTTCTGTTCGCCCTCTTCCGTGTCTTTCGTTCCACCATTGAGCTGCGCGGCGCCCCCTTTGTCTGGTGGATCAAAGACCTCTCCAGTCCCGACACAATCCTGCAGTTGCCCTTCACCATTCCAATTTATGGCGACCACGTTGCAGTGCTACCTATTATCATGGGGATCACCATGTTTATTCAACAGAAGATGATGCCCACCCAGGCTTCTGGTCAGCAAAAATTCATGTCCTATTTCATGACTGGTTTTTTCTTACTGCTCTTCAATCAATTCCCATCGGGTTTGAATCTATATTACACCCTTTTTAATGTGCTCACAATTCTCCAGCAGAAACTCCTCACACCCGCCCCAACGGTAGCTGTAGCCTCCACTAAATCGAAAAAATGAAGACCAGCGACACGATTGTCGCCCCGGCCACGCCATTTGGCATTGGCGGCCTTGCTGTCATTCGTCTAAGCGGTCCTCAAGCAGGCTTCATTGTTGCCAATCTGTGCGATGAAAGTAATGCCTCCTTCTTGAAGCCGCGCCATGCCACTCTGGTGAACGTACACGATGAAGGCGGAGTGCCTTTCGATGAATGCATAGCAACCTATTTCCCTGAACCAAACTCATATACTGGTGAAGACATCGTGGAACTCTCTTGCCACGGTAGTCCTGTAATTGTTCAACAAATCGTCGCTCGGTGCCGCACCTTAGGGGCGCGATTGGCAGAGCCCGGTGAATTTACACAGCGGGCATTTTTAAACGGCAAGATAGACCTCGTGCAAGCCGAATCTGTCTCGGCGCTTATTCAGTCACAATCAGAGATCAGCAGCCGACTTAATTACCGCTTACTACAGGGATCCCTATCAGAAAAACTAAAGCACCTACAAGAGAAATTAATTGAACTCATCGCCCACGTGGAGTATGAATTAGATATCTCCGAAACCGATTTCACTCCCGGTTTACCCAAAAGAATTACTGACCGTTTGAGGTCTCTGGTCAGCAAATCGAAAGCGCTTTTAGCCTCGTACTATCACGGCCGCTTGCTGAATACAGGGGCGCTGGTGGTTATCGCCGGCCCACCTAATACTGGGAAGTCCACCCTATTAAATGCCCTTACAGATTCTGATCGGGCCATTACCCACCCGATCCCTGGAACCACCCGCGATCCTATTGATGTTTCCCTTTTCCTGGAAGGTGTACCCATCAGGTTAATCGATACGGCCGGCATCCGCGATAGTGAAAACGCCATCGAACGCGAAGGAGTAGAGCGCACAAAAAGGCACATGCGCGACGCCGATGTAGTCTTAATATTGAATGATCCTTTTAACAATGTAGAATATATTAATTATAAAGAACTTACGGACGCACAAACACTAACTATTTTGAACAAAATCGACCTTTTAAATAAATCAGAATTAAAGACTGTCAAAGTAAAGATGGGGGCTGATATCTGCCTGTCAGCCCTCCACAAGATAGGAATTACCGCCCTGAAAAATCGGCTGCGCGAAATGTTGAAAATATCCCCCAACCTCTCGTCAAATGTCTGCCTTACAACCGAACGCCAGCGCGATGCCTTGGAAACTTTCCAAAAACATCTCGTAGAAGGGTTGGCTCTGCTTGACTCCAAAGTGATCCCTTATGAACTCATCGCAGTTAATCTACGAGAGGCCCTGGAGGCCATCGACCGTCTGTTGGGAAAAACCACAGCAGAGGACATTCTAGACAACATATTCAGCCATTTTTGCGTTGGTAAATAAACCGTTTCACGTGCAACTAAAGACATCAGATTTTGACGCTATAGTGGTTGGAGGAGGACACGCAGGTATCGAAGCGGCGTTAATCGCGGCCCATTTGGGGCGTTCGGTAGCCCTCATCACAATGAACTTAAAGGCTCTGGGGCGTATGTCCTGTAACCCTGCGCTCGGAGGCATTGCTAAAGGACAGATGATTCGTGAATTGGACGTCTTGGGAGGCGTCATGGGCTACATCGGAGACCAGACAGGTTTACAGTTCAAAGTCCTTAACCGATCCAAGGGCCGTGCAGTTTGGTCCCCTCGTGCCCAGGTAGATAAACGGTGCTACGAGGCCCATGTACGAAAGCTTCTTTCGACATCTGCCAACATTACACTTATAGAGGATGAAGTCGTCGATTTGCAGGATCATCGAGAACGAATCGAGGGAGTGGTCCTAAGGGATAAAAGCGCAATCCGAAGCAAAGCCGTAATTCTCACTACTGGAACCTTCTTAAACGGATTAATACATATAGGAAAACGCAAAATCAGGGCGGGACGAATGGGTGAGCACAGCAGCCGCGGTCTTACCGAGGCGCTTACAAGTAGAGGGTTAATTGCTGGACGACTCAAAACCGGAACCCCCCCCAGATTGATTAAAGAGACGATCGATTGGAACAAACTAATGGTCATTCACGGCGATGAAAAGCCAGTTCCCTTTTCTTACCGGACCAAGAACTTCAACCCGCCCAACATTCCCTGCCATACCGTGAGAACTAACGCTCAGTGCCACGAAATCATTGGGAATAACTTACACCTGTCTCCCCTCTTTTCTGGGGATATCGATGGGGTTGGACCACGTTACTGTCCTTCTATTGAAGATAAAATACAACGCTTCGCCCATCAGCCTTCGCACACGCTTTTTCTAGAACCGGAATGGATCCACTCCCACCAAATCTACACCAATGGTTTTTCAACCAGTCTCCCTGAGTCAATTCAGCTCCAAGCCATCCGCGCCTTACCAGGGTTAGAACAGGTTCGTTTTTATCGACCCGGCTACGCCATTGAATACGACTTTTTCCCGCCCTCGCAATTGAAAGCCACCCTGGAGTCGAAAGCTCTCAAGGGTCTTTACCTTGCCGGTCAAATAAAC
This sequence comes from uncultured bacterium, assembly GCA_964490885.1. Taxonomy (GTDB): domain Bacteria; phylum Fidelibacterota; class Marinisomatia; order Marinisomatales; family TCS56; genus CAZBEL01. The sequence continues at coordinate 21,007 of CAZBEL010000001.1, read as the reverse complement.
GGCACATCGGGGTATGAAGAGGCTGCAGTCCAGGGGCTAGTCGCTGGTATCAACGCTACAATTCAAGGGCAAGATCCACCTTTCACTCTGGGTCGGGAAGAATCTTATATCGGCGTGTTGATTGACGATCTCATCACCAAGGACACCTTTGAACCTTACCGCATGTTCACATCACGCGCTGAGTACCGGATACTTCTCCGCTACTCCAATGCTGACGAACGGCTGTTAAAAAAGGCGGCCGACTATCATTTGCTTCCTGCGCCGGTATTAGCAGATCTGGAGGCGAAGCTGTCCTGTGGAGAAAAAATAATCCAGGCTTTGGATGAATCCGTCATCCCAGAAGAAGTTAACCCCTTGCTTCAGGTGTTAAATGAAGCCCCCATCAATCAGAAAACGCCGGCCAAACAAATCTTAAAACGCCCTGCAGTCACCATCGGAGGCTTACCTTCGCGTCTGTTCGATGGCATAGACCTATCCCGGTGGGAACCCTTCCTGCAGGACGAACTATACCTGGAAGCCGAAACCAGGATTAAATACGCCGGCTATATTCACCGGCAACAACAGCAAATAAAAAGACTATCAGCTCAAGAACGGGTAAAAATACCACCCTCTTTTGACTACCGCGCCGTGACCAGCCTATCCATGGAAGCTCGCGATAAGCTGAATACCATCCGCCCAGAGACCCTGGGCCAGGCGATGCGGATTTCGGGCGTCTCGCCCGCCGATGTCTCTGTTTTGGCTGTTTTGTTGAGCCGCCGGACATGAGTGTTTCACGTGAAACGCCTTTTCCTCACCTGAATCCAGTCCTTGACCGCCTCCTCCGTTCAACACCGGGGCGTGCTTTTGTGCAAAACCTGTCTCGCAATGAACCGGTAACCCTGGAAGGCCTGACGGAGGTCGCCGCAGTCTTAGCGTTGGCTGCAGTCTACCGTCAAAGATACCGCGCATTCGTCATTATTTGCCCTGAATACCAGTCAGCAGAGGCTTTTTACCATCACGCTCTTTCTACGCTTCATAAATCCGTTTATTGGATACCTATTCTACAATCCACTTTTACCGATGTCTCCGGTTTCGCTTTAGAGGCTGAACGGTACACGACAGAAAGCTACCATGCATTAAAACGGAAAAGTGGCGGCCTTTTTATTACCGATGAAAAGGCCTTGCAGCAGCCAGTGCCTGACCCTCTTGCAGCCACATCCCGAGGCATAGAAATCCATACGGGTCAAGAATGCGTCGTGGGAGATCTGGCAAAAACTTTGGTTTCCTGGGGATTTGAACAGGTCGACCGCACTGAGCAGCCCAAGACATTCTCCATTCGAGGAGGGATCATAGACATTTTTCTGCTCCATGCCCGGCGGCCCGTGCGGCTGGAGTTTTTCGGAAACACTGTGGAGTCCATTCGGTGGTTCAATCCCATTTCTCAACTATCGGTGCAGCGAATAAAAAACGTTGAACTGCTGCCTCCCGCGGACGCGTTAACGCTAACATCCCAACGAACCTATCGAGAGTTGCTGGCCAACAGGGGTGCCCACTTCGTTTACGTCCACAAGAACCATAAACACATAGAACTTTCCACCGGTAATGGGGTACGGATCTCCTGCCGGACCAACCCCTGGATAGCAACACCCGATGGTGAAAACCTCAATCTCACCGACTTTTGGCCTAAACTTAGGGCTGCTTCTGTTAAAAAGGTCTACATCTTCACTGGAACGACAGAACTAAAGCGTAAGGAATTCGCAACATGGCCATTCAAAGTAACAACTATCCCTTCGCGAATCCCCCAGGGTTTCTATTCTGCGGATCTTTCCCTGGCCTGTTTAGACCTTTCTGAGGTTAAGCCTGTCCCCAAGTACAGCATCTCACGTTGGGTTAATGTCGATCCCTACGGCGACCAACCGTTCGCCTTCCACCTAAAAGACATAAATTGGGGAGACTATGTAGTGCACCGTGATTATGGTATCGGCATCTACCGCGGTCTCCAGCTAATCAAAACTAAAACTGGCCATCAGGAGTGCCTGAAAATCGAATACGCCGACGGCGGTTTTATCTACGTCCATCCCGATCACTTCGCAAAAGTCCATCGCTACATCTCCAGCAAAAAGGGTCCCGTTACCCTTTCACGCTTGGGAACCAAGCGCTGGCAACAACAGATCCAACGGTCCCGGCAGAGCGCTCAAAGGATCGTAAATGAATTAGTGGCTTATTATGCTTCGAAGAATAAACCTCGGGGCTTTCGTTACACTGCTGACATGGAATTGTGCCGGCTCTTGGAAAAGAGTTTCCCCTACCAAGAAACACCCGACCAACAGCAGGCCATTAAGGAAATTTACACCGACATGCTATCGGAACGCCCCATGGACCGAATCCTTATTGGAGACGTGGGTTTCGGTAAAACAGAAGTGGCTTTACGAGCGGCTATGAAAGCCATCGCCACTGGCAAAACGGTTTTTTTCCTAACGCCCACTACTATCCTCGCCGATCAACACTATATCACCTGTAAGGGCCGCTTGGGACCCCTGGGAGTGCGGGTTGCGCTCTTGTCGCGGTTCACTCCTGGCGATGAAGTGAAACAAATTCTTCGCGCTTTAACAACAGGTGATGTGGACATCGTCGTAGGAACCCACCGCCTTCTTTCCCCGGACGTGCAGACGCCATCTTTAGGGCTCTTAATCATCGATGAAGAACACCGTTTCGGGGTTAAACATAAACAACGCTTGCAGGAGATAAAATCTACGGTGGATGTTCTCACTTTAACAGCCACGCCGATCCCGCGCACCCTGCAACAAGCCTTGGTCGGCATTCGTGCCGTGAGCCAACTCCAGACACCCCCGCGTGAAAGGTTACCAATTCGCACGAGCGTTCACTATTTCGACTGGAAAAAAATCTACTACCCCATACAGTTTGAATTACAACGCAACGGCCAGGTCTATTTTCTTCACAACGATATCAACGCCCTATCTTTCCACTGTGAAAAGTTAATGGATCTATTTCCTCATCACACCGTTGCAATCGCCCATGGTAAAATGCCAAGCCGAAAGCTCGAAGATACGATCCTTGCCTTTTTCGCTGGGGAAATAGACATCCTGCTCTGCACTGTGATCGTCGAATCTGGACTGGATGTCTCAAACGCTAATACGATCATTATCAATAATGCCCATAAATTTGGCTTGAGCCAGCTATACCAAATCCGTGGTCGCGTCGGGCGCAGCAACCGGCAAGCCTTCTGTTACTTATTGATTCCAAAGGGTTTAAAGCTTACCGACCCGGCCTATCAGCGGTTAAAAACCATCGAGCGTTTGTCCTCCCTGGGGGTAGGGTACGAAATCGCTTTAAAGGATTTGGAAATTCGCGGACCCGGGAATTTGTTTGGCTATGAGCAGAGCGGTCACATTGCTTCCATTGGGTTTGAAATGTACTGCAATTTACTATCTGAATCTGTTCTCGAACAGCAAGGGAAGGCTCCTATCAGCCCACCTGCAAAACCGACTATAAAGCTAACTGACGACGCTTACCTCCCACCCCAATACATATCCCTTGTAGAGGATCGCCTTTACTTTTACCAACGCCTCAACACAGCAACGTCCAATGAGGATATTAACCTCATTGAACAAGAACTCAAGGATCGCTTCGGGCCACCGCCCTCCGAAGTTGTCAACCTCCTCAGCCTTACACTCTTTCAGACCAAGCTTACAAATACTCCCGTCCGCACTATGGAAATAACGCCCAAAGGACTAACCTGCCAGCTGGACAAAGGGCTGGTTTCGGAACCTCAAGCGAAGGAAGTGCGTACTGCGCTACAATCCTGGGGGGAAGTGCAAGAGCGGAAAAAGACAACCGTCAAATACACTCAAGTACTTGTTAACACAAAAGATATGAATAATTCATGGGGTGCTGCTGAAGCCATAGTGAGTCTGTTTTCTCATCCTTAAAAGAGGTAACTTCGGACGTGCTAAAAACCCCTTTAATCCCTGTCGCCCTATCGCTCAGTCTATTCTTCGGCTGCTCTTCATCCTTAGAGAATGACCAGCCTGTCGTGGTTCGCGTGGGTAAAGCCACTTTGTCTCTGGAGGACACCCGCGCCTGGGAACTTACACCCAAAAACGAGTACTTTGATAAGAACCAGGTGGTCAGTCAATGGATTAACCAGGAGGTGCTTTTCCAAACCGCCGTGGCTCAAGGGTATGACCGGGATAAAACGCTTCAACAGGCCGTGTCCGACTACCGCCGGGAGCTAATCGGCAAGGCCTACCTACAGTCTCTGCTCCAGCAACGAATTGGAGTATCAGCGGCGGATATCAAATCTTACTATGAGGAACACCGCAGCAGCTTCACCCGCCAGACCGAGGAGGCAAAAATACTCCACTTCTTGGTGGATTCGAAAAGCAAGGCCCAGGAAATCAAATCTGTCCTGCTCCGTAGCGGTGTCTCTGAGAAACGAAAAAAACTTTTAGCTGATTACGGAGTCAATGCAATCACCGTAAAAAAAGGCGCTCTTCTAGAACCTCTTGATGACGCCATCTTTGCCTCCCGCAGGAGGGTTGTGGGGCCGGTTAAAACGCCATATGGGTACCATACCATCGAAATCCTAGAAAAGTACAAACAAGGAACCGCGCGGGGCTTAGATGAGGTCTACGACGAAATTCAACAATATATTTTTCAACAGCGCTCTGCCCTCTTGGCCAACCAAATCCTCGATAGCCTTAAAAACACGATCCCCATCGAAATATTTCCAGAAAATCTAAAATGAAATCGATCCGCACCCTGGGTAACATTTTGTTAGTCACCACCGCCCTACTGGGAACATACCACGCCCAGGAAGAGCAATCCCAAATCATCGACGGTATCGCCGCCATTGTAAACGATAATCTTGTTTTGAAGAGTGACGTATCTCAGTTGGTAGGTATGGCTGCCCTTCGGCGCAATCTCGATCCGGTGCAGGACCGGGACGCCTTGCTCAAGATGCAAGAGGAAATTCTCCAGTCACTTATCGACCAAAAAATAATTTTGGAAATGGCCAAGCTGGATTCGGTGGAGGTGGAAGAAAAGGAGGTCAATCAAGCCCTTGACCAGCAGATGGAATCTTTCGTGGCCAATGCGGGAAGCGAAGCGCGCGCCGAGGAGCTACTGGGACAATCATTAAAATCGTTCCGGCGCGAATTCTGGTCGGACATGAAAGACCGGCTCATCACCGAAAAATACCAACAACAACTCATGTCCTCCATCACCATTTCTAAAAAAGAGGTGATGGATTTCTTCAAAACCTATCGCGATAGCATATCGGATTTTCCCACAATGGTTAAACTACGCCATCTATTGGTGCCGGTTAAGCCAGGGGAGCGGTCCCGGCGTAAAGCCTTAGCGAAGTTAGACAGCATTCGCCAACGCATTTTAGCCGGGGAACCTTTCGAAGACTTAGCAGAACGGTATTCCCAAGACCCTGGATCCAGTCAGAACGGTGGTTCCTTGGGCCTGGTACGGCGTGGTTCCCTAGTGCCTGAGTTTGAATCGGTGGCCTTTACCCTCCCGGCGGGGGAAATCAGTACACCTGTGGAATCCCCCTTTGGCTACCATCTCATTCAAACCCAGGAAAAAATGGGGGATAAAATCCGCGTTCGCCACATCCTTATCACACCCCAAATCACCGAAGAAGATGAATCCCGCGCTTACAGCTACGCGCTTAGCCTTAAAGACTCCGCTGAAACACTCGACGATTTTATCGCTCTCGTTAAGCGCTACTCTGAGGATGAAAAAACAAAAGATATCGGGGGGGACCTGGGATGGATCAATCCCAAGAATTCCCCTATTCCGGAAATAGCCCAGGTGGTAAACTTATTGGAGCTGAATCAGTGCAGCCGACCAGTGCGGTCAAGTTTCGGGTACCATTTATTCTGGTTAGAAGGAGTTAAGCCGGGTGGTAAGCCCAATCTAAAAGACCACTGGCCGGAAATCGAAGCCATGGCGCTTAACCAGAAGCGCATGGAATGGTATTCAAAGTGGATAAGTGATGCTCGGGAACGAATTTTCATTCAGATTCCACAATGATAATCGGGATTCTACTAGCCATCACAGAGGTTATGCACATTGTTCACTCACTTTTCCACATAAAGTAGATTATGAACCCTTTTACTTAGCCGTTCATCATAGAATTAGATTGACCAATTCATTACAGACTTACCTCCTTTTCCACAGTGATAATAAATAATAAACAATTTCTTAAAGCTGTAAGCTTAAGTATTAGAGTTAACAATTCGCTGGAAATAGAAATTACGGAACGGTTGTTTTCTCTCATATGGGATGGTGAAAATACTTGTGATAACAGCAATATCGAGGTAAGATTGAAGGCTTTTTAAGAATCATTAAAGCCTAAAAAAACGGACAACAAACTGGACATTTAAATGAAACTTTCCACATCAAAAACCGAACTATTATCTGCTCTACAAAAATTATCCCGGGCAACCCCAACCCGGTCAACATTACCCATATTGAATTGTGTGCTTTTTGCAGCTGAGGAAAACGGCACCACACTGCGCAGCACTGATTTGGAAATCACGATTTTAACAAATCTTGAATCCAGCATCGAGGAAACTGGGTCAGCAGCTATTCCGTTGCAACCCCTCATGGAAATCACCAACGAACTTCCCGATACCAGAATTACCCTTACGGTGGATTCCGAACTCCATGTAGATTTGTTGACGGATGTTGGGCGTTATGACCTAATGGGTAAAGCGGCTGAGGAATTTCCTGCTATGCCAGACGTAGATAATCGCAAAAATACCGGCATCGATAGCGGTGTTTTGAAGGAGATTATTTACTCCACTAGTTTTGCCGTTAGCAAAGATGAGTTGAAACCAGCCTTGACTGGGGTCTTTTTCCAGTTCGGGCAGGACCGCTTAACGGCTGCCGCCACGGATGGTCACCGCCTGGTGCGCTATCAATACAAGGATTATCAGGCCGAAGAATTCACGGGAGATGTGATTATCCCTAATAAATTCCTGAATCTCATCAACACCTTGTTGGGTAGTGATAAGCCCATCCAAATATGGATGGGGGATAACCACCTTACCGCCAGCCTGGGGCCGGACAAGATTTTCACCAGGATCATCGACGAACGCTTTCCAGACTACGAGAGTGTTATCCCTACCGATAACGACAAGGAACTTGTCGTCGACCGAGAGATGTTGTTGGCCGCGGTTCGGCGAGTGTCCATTTTCTCCAATCGTTCCACGCACCAGATTGCCCTCAAAATGGAAGGTGATAAATTGGTCATTACGACGGAGGACGTAGAGAAAGCCTCTAAGGCCCAGGAAGAATTACCCGTTCAGTATACCGGCGACCCGCTTATTATTGGGTACAACGCTAACTACCTGCGCGATATCTTATCGCACATGCATTCTGAAAAGGTCATTGTGAAGTTAAAGACCCCCATCAGCGCCGGTCTATTTTACCCCGATGAGCAGAAGGATGATAGCGATCTCACCATGCTATTAATGCCCATTAGATTGAATGACTGACGGGGTTGCGGTACGACGGATTGAAGCGTTTGGCTTTACAGTAGAATCAGAACCACTCGCCTCCGTGTTGACTGAATTCGGGATATTCTGCCCGTTTTAAGATCGACTTATATGCAATCCTTACAACAGGTACTCAATACTTACTTAAAAAAATCTGGACTGGCGAAGGGCATCGCTCAACAGCAGGCCCTGAACCTGTGGGCCGAGGTGGTGGGCTCTTCCATCGCACGTAACACGACGCCCGAAAAGGTAGAACATGGCGTTTTGTACATTAGGACTAAGTCCTCGGCCTGGAGACAGGAACTACAGTTAAGGAAACAGGAGATTATTCAACAATTGAACGCAGCGGTTCAACATTCAGCCATAAAGGATATTCGGTTTATATGACACCTAAGGATAGCACCAAGTATAGTTCTAAAAAGATCACGGTCCTGAAAGGCTTGGAGGCGGTACGAAAGCGGCCGGCTATGTACATTGGGGATGTGGGCAAGCGAGGCCTACACCACCTGGTTTATGAAGTAGTGGATAACAGTGTCGATGAGGCCCTTGCCGGACACTGTGATCGCATTACAGTGGTGATTCAAGCCGATGATCGCGTCAGCGTGGAGGACAACGGCCGCGGTATTCCCGTGGATATTCACAGCCGTGGTCGGTCCGGGCTGGAAGTGGTCATGACTGTGCTCCATGCCGGCGGTAAATTTGATAAGGGAACGTATAAGGTCTCTGGCGGACTGCATGGCGTTGGTGTTTCGGTGGTGAATGCCCTCTCAGAACAGCTCATTGCCGAAGTATATCGGGATGGCAAGATTTACCGCCAGGAGTATGCCCACGGAAAAACAAAGACCAAGCTGGAGACCGTTGGTAAAACTAAAAAGCGCGGGACGAAAGTCACCTTTTTACCTGATAGAAACATCTTTCAAAATGTTGAGTGGGAATATCACGTAATTGCCGACCGCCTTCGTGAATTGGCCTATTTGAATAAAGGCTTAAAGATCACCCTGGAAGATCAACGCGACGGCCAGACCCAGAAAGAAATATTTCAATTTAAAGGGGGCCTATCAGATTTCGTTGTATTCCTGGATGGGAATACCCAACCTATCCATCACAAAGTCATCACCATCAGCAAGCCGGACAGCGATGTTCCTATAGATGTGGCCCTACGGTATAATGATAGCTATACCGAAAAGGTGCTGTCCTTCGTGAATAATATTAACACCATCGAAGGGGGCACACACATGTCGGGCTTCCGCTCTGCGCTGACCCGTGGCCTCAACACCTATGGAGCCAAGAATGGTTTATTGAAAGGGAAAAAGGGAGAGAAGATTACCCTGAGTGGTGAAGATTTCCGCGAAGGCCTGACGGCAATTATCTCGGTTAAGGTTGCCGAGCCCCAATTTGAGGGGCAAACCAAAACTAAACTTGGAAATGGGGATGTAAAAGGGATTGTTGATTCGGTCGTGTTTGAGGGATTGCAGGAGTTCTTAGAGCAGCATCCGGCTGTTGGGAGGAAAATCATCGGGAAGGCCCTCATGGCTCATCGCAGCCGGGAAGCCGCTCGCAAAGCGCGCGAGTTAATTCGTCGCAAAAGTGCTTTGGAAGGAGGGTCTCTACCGGGCAAGTTGGCCGACTGTTCTAACCGCGATCCGGCCATGTGTGAGTTGTTCCTCGTCGAGGGGGATTCGGCTGGAGGTTCAGCCAAGCAGGGGCGCGACCGGCGTTTTCAGGCAATTCTCCCTTTACGAGGGAAGGTCATTAATGCTGAAAAGGCCCGAATTGATAAGCTGCTGTCGAACAATGAGATCCAGACCATCATAACAGCCCTGGGAACGGGCTTCGGCGGGGACTCAGAAAATGGCGGCGAGATGAAACCAACGGGGGCCGACTTTAACATTGAGCGGCTGCGCTATCACAAGATCATCATCATGACCGACGCCGACGTGGACGGGAGTCACATCCGTACACTTTTGTTGACCTTTTTCTACCGCAAAATGCCTGAACTCATTACCAGTGGACATATTTACATTGCCCAGCCGCCACTCTACCGGGTTCGTCAGGGGAAGAAAGAATCCTATGCTTTTAGTGATGCTGAGCGGGATGTGCTCATCGATCGCTTCAGACGGGAGAATAAAACCAAGAAGATTGATGTTCAGCGCTACAAAGGGCTTGGTGAAATGAATCCGGAGCAGCTCTGGGCCACGACCATGGATCCTGAACAGCGCTCACTCCAATTGGTAACCATAGAGGATGCAGCCGAGGCCACCAGGATTTTCACCGATCTCATGGGTAGCGATGTTGAAGCTCGCCGATCGTTTATTGAAAAGAACGCACAGTTTGTAGTTAACTTGGACATTTGATGCTATTGAAGGATTATTGATCGATGGATATTGTTCGTGAGAATATTTTAAAACGGGATATAGTTGACGAACTAAAGGAGAGCTACCTCAATTATTCCATGTCTGTCATCGTGTCCCGGGCACTGCCCGATGTACGGGACGGATTAAAGCCAGTTCACCGCCGTATACTTTTTGGGATGGAGGAGCTGGGGGTTCAGTGGAACCGGCCGTATAAGAAATCTGCCCGCATTGTTGGGGATGTGTTGGGTAAGTATCACCCTCACGGTGATAGTTCGGTTTATGATGCATTGGTCCGTATGGCCCAACCTTTTTCCATGCGCTACCGTTTGGTCGAAGGGCAGGGGAACTTCGGCTCTGTGGACGGTGATGGCGCCGCAGCCATGCGGTATACTGAAGCGCGCATGTCCCGGTTGGGCGGTGAAAGCCTACGTGATCTCGACAAGGATACCATCGACTGGGTACCCAACTTTGATGAAACTCTTAAGGAACCCAGCGTTCTACCGACGGCATTTCCCTGTTTATTGGCCAATGGCTCCGAAGGTATCGCCGTGGGCATGGCGACAAAAATTCCACCACACAATCTTACTGAGATTATTAATGCCCTGATTGCCTTAATTAACAACCCGGATATTACTCTGGATGAGTTGCTAACCTATGTCAAAGGCCCCGACTTTCCAACGGGCGCTATTATTTTTGGTGGTGATGGCATCCGCGAGGCTTACCAAACCGGCCGGGGCAAAATTACAGTGCGGGCCCGGGCCTATATGGAAACCACCAAGCAGAACCGAACCAACATCATTATAAGTGAGCTGCCGTATCAAGTCAATAAGGCTAACTTAATAGAACGCATTGCCGACTTGGTGAGGGGAAAACGCATTCAAGGTGTGAGCGATATACGAGACGAATCTGACAAAGAAGGGATTCGCGTTGTCATAGAAACTAAAAGGGATGCCAATCCCCATGTAATATTGAATCAACTGTACAAGTTTACTCAGCTTCAAGATACCTTTGGGATCATTATGCTGGCGCTGGTAAACGGAGTGCCCAAACTGCTCACGTTGAAACAGGCCCTACAGCACTTCGTTGATTTCCGGCATGAAGTTATTGTTCGCAGGACACGTTATGATTTGCGGATTGCCGAAGACAAGGCCCATATCCTCGAGGGTTTAAAAATCGCCCTGGACAATATTGATGAAGTGATCAAAATCATTCGGGGGAGCAAGGATCCACAGCAGGCCAGCGAAGGGTTGATGAACAGCTTTGACCTATCAGAAAAACAGGCCAAGGCTATCCTGGACATGCGTCTCCAGCGGCTAACAAGCTTGGAAGTAGACAGGGTCGTCGCGGAGTACCGGGAGGTGATTAAGCTCATCGCCACCTTGAAAGGTATTCTCGATAGTCGGGCTCAGCGGATGGCCATTATCAAGCAAGAACTGGAAGAAATACGCGAGCGGTATGGGGACGAACGCCGCACCGAGATTATCACCGTTGGGGCCGACGTCTCACTGGAGGACATGATTGCCGAAGAAGACATGGTCATTACTATCACCCATAATGGCTATATTAAAAGGACCCCCGTTACCACTTATCGCAGTCAGCGTCGCGGAGGCCGTGGCGTCCAGGGTGCTTTTTCCAAAGAAGATGATTTTATTGAACACTTATTTATTGCCAATACCCACAGTTACGTCTTGTTCTTCACGGATCGAGGGAAATGCTACTGGCTCAAGGTCTACGACATCATCCAAGGGGGGCGCGCTACCCGTGGCCGGGCCATTGTAAACCTAATTAACTGCGAGCCTGGAGAAAGGGTAGAGGCCTTTGTTACGGCGCGGGAATTCGATGATGAGCACTACATTATCATGGCCACCCAGAAGGGGATTGTAAAGAAGACGGTGCTGTCAGCCTACGGAAGGCCCCGCAGGGGTGGCATCTACGCCATTGACATACGGGAAAATGACCGGCTAATCGATGCGGAAATCACAAATGGCAAGCGCGATATCATTTTAGGAACGCGTGAGGGCAAGTCCATTCGTTTCTCAGAGTCGGAGATTCGTCCCAGTGGACGGAAAACCATGGGAGTGAAAGGTATCTCTCTGTCTACCCCTGACGATAAGGTCGTTGGAATGGTTATCGTCAAGCGCGAAGGAACAATATTAGTGGCGACTGAGAAGGGCTTCGGGAAACGCACCGAGGCTATCCAGTATCGCACCCAAAAGCGCGGCGGAAAAGGCATCATGACCATGCGGACTACCGAACGCGTGGGTAAAATGGTAGCTATTATGGAGGTGGTAGACAGCGACGATTTGATGGTCATCACCAGCAAGGGCGTGCTCATGCGCCAGGCCGTGGCGGAGATAAGGACCATTGGTCGGGTGACCCAGGGGGTTAGGCTGGTGAAATTAGACGCGGGTTCTGAGATCGCTTCCATTTCCAGGGTGGTTCACGAAGATGCTCCCATTGAAGGCGAGGAGGAAGAGTCCAAAACTCCGGCAGAGGACTCCTCTAGCACAACACCGGAGGGAGACTAAACGCCAACGGCGTGACCTTATTCTCTAATCTCACCAAAGTTAGGGAAACGATTGCGGTAGCCTTAGACCGCGCTGGACTTCACCATTCTGTTACCATTATAGCAGTCACCAAGACCCACCCTTTTGAAACAATCTTAGAAGCCCACCGGGCGGGCCTTGTTCATATTGGTGAGAATCGGGTCCAGGAAGCTCAAAGAAAATTTTCTGCTGGTTCCAAGCCCCTGGGGATGACCTACCATATGATCGGGCATCTTCAGAGCAACAAGGTAAAAACCGCCCTGGATATATTCGATACTATCGACGCCATTGACTCCCTAAAATTGGCAGGGAAAATTGGCCGACATGCACAGAGTAGGGGGAAACCTGTTGACGTTCTGCTAGAAGTGAACACCAGCGGTGAAGTCACCAAGTATGGCTTCTCTCCCGAAGCGATAGACGAAATGCTGGCTTGCCTGGAGATTCCCGGCCTCTCGGTGAAGGGCCTCATGACTATTGGTCCCTTTACGGAAGATAAAAGGCGCATCCGGGAGGCATTTGTTCAACTACGCCAGTTGATGGATAGTTTGAATAACCAGAGACCAGACACAGCAGCACTGCTCTCGGAATTGTCCATGGGCATGAGCGGAGATTACGAGATTGCGGTTGAGGAGGGGAGTACCATGGTTCGCCTGGGCACTATGTTGTTTGGACCCCGCCGAACGTGACTTTTTCCCAACCATTTTCAGTATTATATGTCTGTTCTGACCCCGAGAAGTGGGGAGTACAGGTTGCTATGGACCAGGACCTCGCTGGCCATTTTTTCACCCAAATCAATGATAAATATATTGTCTGGCCGGGGAAAATTGATTTTGAAACAGCAAGCCCAAAGAGTATGGATGCCCTATTTAGAGAGTTGCCACACGACGGCCTGCTCCTGCTGGACAGGGTGCATGGGGTGGATGGGTTAATCTCTATCGTGGGCCATGTGAATCGTTCGGGCACCAATATGCTGATTGGAAACACACCTTACGAAGGACGGCCCCAATTTCCCGACATGAGCCATATTTACAACCCGGTCCCACGTTACCAGCAAGTTGTAGTCCACACGCTGGGCCCGGAGCGGCTCCAAACACCTCCCCAGGAGCCCGGTATTGTCTGGAGCGAGGCGGTGGGGCTCGTGGCCCCTATATTCCACTACCTGGGGCACCAATTCTCTGCCCTGGGAGGGGATCCAACTCAGGTGTCTTTAACGACCGAAGTGCCCCAACTGGGGCTTACTCCCTGAGTTGAGTTTTAAACGTTAGCCAGCGCTTTGGCGATCTGAGCCCCTAGGCTCACGTTATTTAAAGCGAGGGAAATATTGGTTTGTAACGTTCGCCCGGCGGTCAATTCGGTCAGTCTTTTCAAAAGGTAGGGAGTGACTTCCTTGCCGCTTAGTTCGGTGTGCGAAAGATCTTCCCAGGCAGTTTTTAGATGCGTTTGCATTTCCTCCCACGGGATTTCGTCAGCTTCCGGTACAGGATTCCCCACCAAGAGGGCACAGGACATACTCAGCTCACGCTGCTGCTGATAGATAGAGCTAATTTCCTCAACCGAATCAGCCTGGTGAGAAACAGGCAAACCGGACTGGCGGGAATAAAAAGCGGGAAATTGATCCGTGCCGTACCCGACAACCGGCACCCCCAGCGTTTCCAGATACTCCACTGTTTTCGGTAGATCCAAGATTGCCTTGGCGCCGGCTGAAACTACAACGATCGGCACGCGGGCCAATATGGGGAGATCCTGAGAAATGTCAAAGGTCTTCTCTGCGCCAGTGTGGATACCACCGATACCCCCGGTAGCCAGGACACGGATACCCGCTTGGTGTGCTAACCAGGAAGTGGCAGAAACGGTTGTGGCGCCCAACACGCCTGCGGTTAGTGCCGTTCCTAGATCCCGGTAAGCCACCTTTTCCACAGTGTCGTCCGTGGCAATTCTTTTTAAGTCATCCTTATTTAAACCGATCTTGACCGCGCCATCAATCAGGGCGATTGTGGCGGGAACGATTCCTTGGCGACGAGCTTTCTCTTCGGCTTGTCGGGCAAATTCTATGTTCTGGGGAAAGGGCATACCGTGGGCGATGATGGTGGACTCTAACGCTAGGACGGGTGCCCTGCGACTCAGGGCCTCTTCCACCTCAGGAGAAAAGTAAAATTGTTTCTTGCTCACGGATCGAAAGTTGGTTTATTTACCCCTAATGGTACCATTCTTTTGTGTAGGCGCTTTCCCGATGAATCAAGAGCGCCCGAAGTTGTAAATTGACTGCGGTTAGGCTTCGATATGATTTCCTCCCAGGAATTGAACGACCTTAGTGAGCAGATTCGCACCTGTATCCGCTGTCCCTTGCACTTGACGCGGGGTCGGGCCATTCCTGGTGCTGGCAACCCCCAGGCGCGGATCGTGTTAGTCGGCCAAGGACCGGGAGAACATGAAGACGCTGCAGGAATCCCTTTTGTCGGTCCGGCAGGCGATTTGCTGAACCACCTCTTAACTACTTTCGGGGTGGAAAGGAGGGACCTCTGGCTCACCAATGTCACCCGCTGCCTGCCTTCAGAAGAACGTCTTCCTATCCAAAGGGAGGTTCGCGCTTGTGCCCCCTACCTCCTGAGAGAGATTGAAATCATTCACCCAATGGTCGTCTGTCCCTTAGGGAACTTGGCCCTGAGAATACTGCTGCGAAAGAATGTTCCCATACTTCAGTATCATGGAAAAGCCATTCCCACCCAGCATTATTTTCTATTTCCCATGATTCACCCTGCCGCTGCCTTAAGAAGATCAGATTATCTGCCCCTCATTAAAAAGGACTTCCAGGATTTGAAAATTTTCCTTGAGTCTAACCCAACCTTAAAACCACCCCCAGGACAGGAGAGTCTCTTTTGAAGGATAAAAAGTTAAGTAAGGCGAGTGAACCTAAACCCGTTGATCCAACCAAGTTCGGCTTATCCCGGCGGGTTGTTTTGGAAGCAGTTGGATCTAACTGTATCCGGATCATCAAACGACGGAAGAGCCGCATCATTATGAAGGACGGAAAACGGCTATTACAACAAGCCCAACGGATTAAAAGCCACTTGCCTAGCGTGGCGGTGGAAGTCGCCACGACGGCACCTGTTTGTAGCAAGACCAGAGCGTATTTGCGGGAACACGGTGTGAAGGTGGTTTATTTAACTGCTGAGGATATTTAGTGGATAACCTTCCACCGAGGATGAAATAGACTTTAAACGACTAATAAGTTGCGATTAAAACATCTCACCAACCAGTTGTTTCACTCTGTGAACGCATAATAGAGAACGTGCCCTAGTTCCGCTTCCGGGGCTTTGGCGACGATTCCCTCCGGAGTAGCGATGGTGGACTGGCCAGCGCCGGTCATGCCCCAGAAGCTACCAACTAAGAAACTGTTCGTTCCCAACGCTGCCCCGCTGATCCCCACACGTCCACACACGGCGTACTTTTCCCACATATCCTTTTCCAAGTAGCGTCCCATATCTCCCCGATCCACATCCTCTGGCTCGTTTTCCTGGGGATTGTAGCCTTTCCAGGGAGCCTTCCACAGGTTGCCCGGCGTAACGAAACTGGGCACGGCAATGATGTCCACCCCTACTTCCCGCAGGGCGGTATATGTATCGGGATACCAGCTATCAGCACACACCAAGACGCCCAAACGCCCCAGATCGGTTTCCACTATCTGTAGGGTGCTGACTTCCCCGCTGTCCATGAATTCCAACTCTTCCTTTAAAGGGTAAACTTTTTTCGTTACTAAAACGGCCTCACCCCGGGGGTTGAAGACAAAACTCTGGTTCAAGAGTCTCCGCCGTTCTTTAAACTTGATTCTTCCATCGATAATCTCGCACTCGGGTAGTAGAATTGAACCCGCTACAATCCAGTATTGATACGTACCGGCCAAATTAGAGAATACTTTCTCATAAGATTGTAGCATTTTCGTTGCTTGCATTAAAAAGATGGAGCGCCGGACGTGCCCCATGAAAGAGCCATGAAAATCGCTACATAAAAGGCTGCCCAGTAAGGTTTTTAGAAAGCGGAAGGGATGGTGCAGGATCACCCATATCATGGCCCGCTCTTCGTTTTGGGCGCGGAATACGCGCTCATCCTCACCGCTGGCCACCAGCCAGGTTCCAATATATTCTGGCAGGACTGCTAGTACGGCTTCGTTGGAGGTGCGTTTCGCCCGAATCTCCTGGAAATAAGGTTCCAACGATGACTGGAGCGTCTCCGCCGTGCGGTAATCCTGTTCCGTTAATTTTGGCTGGATAACAGCCACCAGTCCACTAGCAATTGACTGATGAGACAACAGAAGAAAAAAGGTAACGGCAAGGTAATAATTCTTCAAAAGAAGCCCAAGGATTGTTGGTTTGTTAAAAGATAGTATAGACAGAAAAAAGCAGAATGGCAAGTCTATGACCTGTGATTCGGGCTTTGATGCTACCTGATAGTATATTGTTTAGATGGAGAGGTTCTCTCATAGTAACTTTGCCGTCTATAAATGTGAATCCTAACTCAGGATAGTTATCAAGCGCACGATTTAAGTACCATGCATCGCAACCTCCGGACCCGCTTGCTCCACCGCCACAAACCCATTTCTAAAACAGTTATCGGCTTGGCTCTACCGGTTATTCTAAGCAACCTTAGCCGCGTCTTGATGAATCTGGCTGATGTGGCCATGGTGGGGCGGTTAGGTGCCGTGGCCCTGGCCGCCACCGGTATGGGATCCATGCTTGTCTGGGTGTTGCTCAGCTTTGCTATCAGTCTCCGTACGGCCACTCAAACGGTAGCCTCTCGGCGTTTGGGACAAAAGAAGTTCACCGAATGCGGCACGGCCCTGCATAACGGCTATCTTTTAGCTGCAATCTATGGAATCCCCGTATCCGTTGGCGGTTTTCTCTTTGCTGATAGGTTGGTGCCCTTGTTTATTTCCGACCCGGCTATCATTCGCCTTTGCGTGGAGTATACCTCCCTCGCCTTTTTAAGCGTGTTGTTCTCCACCATTGGGTTCGTTTTCCAGGGTTTCTTTACCGGCATTGAACGAACACGCATCCACATGAAAGTGACCATCACAGCAAACGCGTTGAACGTCTACCTGAACGCGGGGTTGATTTATGGCCGTGAAGGTGTCCGCGCCGGCCTGGAAACTTCCGGTTTGGGGGATTTTTCCTGGCTGGCGCACCTATGGAACTGGTTTCCCTTTCCCCAGCTGGGCGTGAAG
Source organism: uncultured bacterium (assembly GCA_964490885.1). Taxonomy (GTDB): domain Bacteria; phylum Fidelibacterota; class Marinisomatia; order Marinisomatales; family TCS56; genus CAZBEL01. The sequence continues at coordinate 3,378 of CAZBEL010000001.1, read as the reverse complement.
GGTGCCGCCCTGGCTACGGTCATCGCTTCTGGGTGGCTTATGATACATTATGGCCTCTATTTGTGGGCACCGGTTATTCGAAGGCGGTTCGGCGTTTTCGGTTTTAAAGTTGATACAGTTATGTTAAAGAGGCAAATCTCTCTGGCCTGGCCCCAGGGGTCGCAGGAGATGATCGTCATGGTGGGCTTTGCCCTTTTCTATAAAATTGCCGGCATGATCGGAGTAGTGGAATTGGCAGCCACAGAGGTGGTTTTCACTATTCTTCAGGCCTCCTTCATGCCTGCTGCCGGAATTGGTCAGGCTTGCGCTACATTAGTGGGCAAGCACTTAGGTGAGAAAAATCACCGTAGTGCTGAAACCAGTATTGTGGAAAGTGTGCGGTGGGCCCTGTGGATTATGGGTTCATTAGGAATACTGTTTATGGCTATACCCCAACTAATCTTGCCCCTGTTTACCGATGATCCGGAGGTAATTTCCATTGGGACTACTGGATTGCGTTTGGCGGGACTGGTGCAATTTGCCGATGCCGTGGGCATGACGCTCTGGTTTGCCCTCTCCGGTGCCGGCAATACCCGATTCCCAGCCGCAGTGGAAACCGGGATTGTCTGGTTCTTGTTCCTCCCTGCCATCTACTTAACGGGCGTCGTGTGGGGGCTGGGGTTTATTGGTCCGTGGTTTTCCCTGGGTGCCTACCTCTTGCTTTTTGCCATGGCCATGGTATGGAAGATCCTTCAAGGTGACTGGAAAAAAATTGAGGTTTAACACGCCAACGCGGCCAGTTAGGTCAGTCGTTTCCCACCCGTTGTATGGGGCCCAATCTCCAGTAGATATGTCAATGCTACACCACCCATTAAGGCCGGGTCTAAAGTGGTTTAATATGAAAAAAGAATGGTAAATTGGATGTCTATTTATGTGAATAGAATCGTGAATTTCTTACACCTAAAAATTGAACCGAGTATTACATGTCTAATTCTGCTAGTGATACCGTGAAGTATCCCGGTATACGATCCACATCTGATGGGGCTGGTATGGTGGTCTGGGTAGAAACCCACATCTCCCAGGGCGCCTGTGCCTACCCCATCACCTCTTCTACTACCATGGGTTCTGGCTACCAGGCCGTCGTGGCCAATGGAGGCCAGAATGTATGGGGCGAACCCCTGGCGTTCATGGAGCTGGAATCGGAACACAGTTCCGCCTCTACCTGCGAAGGCTTTGCCCTGGCTGGGGGACGGGTAACCAACTTCACCTCTGGTCAAGGATTGGTCTTGATGAAAGAGGTTTTGTACACCATTTCCGGCAAACGCCTCCCCGCGGTTTTCCATATCGGTGCCCGTGCCCTTACCTCCCAGTCGTTGAACGTCCATGCGGGTCACGATGATGTTATGGCTGTGGCCGATTGTGGTTGGGGAATGTTGTTTGCCCGCAATGCTCAGGAAGTGGGGGACCTGGCCCTCATCGCCCGGCGCGCCGCCGAAGACTCTCACACGCCCTTTCTGAATATCATGGACGGTTTCTTGACCACCCACACCATCGAGAATGTCCAGCTCCCAGAACCAGAACTCATGGCCCAATTCGTCTCGGCACCCCAAGAAAAATTAGTGAACTTCATGGACCCCTACCACCCGGTGATGTCAGGAGTGGTGCAAAACCAGGATGCATACATGAAGGGTAAAGTGGCCCAGCGTTTCTACACAGATCAGGTGGATAAACACCTATTGGCAGCCATGGAGGAGTATGCCCAACTCACTGGTCGCCGCTATGGTTTGATCAATACTTACCTCATGGAGGATGCCGATTGGGCCATCGTAGGCATGGGGAGCATGGTAGAGACCGCCGAGGCAGTAGCAGACTATCTCCGAGAGGCGGAGGGTCTCAAAGTTGGGGTCATCCATGTTACCTCTTTTCGGCCTTTCCCCGGGCGCCAATTAGTGGACGCCCTAAGGCATGTGAAGGGACTCTCAATCATCGAGCGCATGGATAATCCCCTGGCCGAGAGCAATCCCCTTACCCTGGAGATCAAGGCCGCCTTCACCGATTATTTAACGGAAAACGAAAAGGGAAATATCACCTTACCGCGTATCTATTCCGGTTCTGCCGGCTTGGGATCCCGAGACATCCGCCCTGCCGATCTTATCGCTGTTGTGGAGAATATGGTCCGGGACGGAAAGCGGTATTTCAGCCTGGGCATAGACCACGAGACAGCCTTAATACCCGATCGTAACCCGGATATTCGTCCCCAAGGCACATTTTCCATGCGCGGGCACTCCGTAGGCGGTTACGGATCGGTAACCACCAATAAGATCATCGCCACTATCGTAGAAGATTTATTTGACATGTATGTCCAGGCCTACCCCAAGTACGGTTCGGAGAAAAAGGGCTTGCCTACTACTTACTATCTCACGGTGAGCCCGAAGAAAATCCGTACGCACAACGAGTTAGAATTTGTGGAATTCGTTCCCCTGAATGATGTGAATGCTTTTAACCTGGCCAATCCTTTAAAGGGACTTCAGCGTGGTGGGCTGCTGTTCGTACAAACCCCAAAAACGGATCCCCAGGCTATCTGGCAGGATATTCCCAAATGGGCCCAGCGGGAAATTCGCGAGCAGGACATTCGCGTCTTCGCCTTAGATACAGTGACCATTGCCCGGGAGGTGGCCACGAAGCCGGACCTGGTACAACGCATGCAGGGGATCGTTCTCTTGGGAATTTTCTTGAAGGTAACCCCCTTCCTGTCCCGGTCTGGAATAACGGAACAAGAACTGATGGCCGGAGTGGAGAAATCGCTACGCAAGTATTTTGGCAAGCGTGGTGAACAGGTAGTTCAGGATAACCTGAACGCGGTGCGGCGCGGGTTTACTGAAGTGTTCGAAATTCCCCGGGATATTATTGTGCAGTCTTCCCCCACAGGAAAAGCAGCCACTGAAAAAGATGAGGTATTAGCATGAGCGACAAAGATGTTTCTGTACTGAATAAAACCACCGCCTGGAACCTTCTGGATGTGGCTGATTTTAACGACCGCATTGTGGGGGCCTACAATGATGGGACCGCCGAAGAAGGTCTCCCGGCCGATCTCTCTACGGCGCGCAGCCTCATTCCCGCCGGGACGGCCGCCCTACGGGACTTCAGTTATATTGCACCGGACATACCCGAATTTATCGCTGAGAATTGCGTGGCCTGCATGGAGTGTGTCACCGAATGCCCAGACACGGCTATTTTAGGAAAAGCCATCCCCGAGTCGCAGTTGGCCACTGCTATGGATGAATTAGAGTCGGGGGAGCTAAAGGGTTGGATAACCGATCAGTGGGCCGACACCAATAAGTTCTCCAAGGTTCCCGCCAAACAGGGCAAGGAACCGGCCAAGTTTGGGATTTTCATTGA